>JAHZIU010000103.1 GCA_022601315.1 Betaproteobacteria bacterium | reverse complement strand
TAAATCGATATCCTTCAATTCATGCTCTTTGAAACTAAATGCAATTTTGGGATCATAACGAAAGCCATAGCTTCCATCACTATATTCACGGGCGCTATGAATTGCCATGTGGTGCCATTGCTCGTCAGTCAGCGGACCAAACGACACTGAAATCTTTTTCATATAGCTTTCAAATTCATCAAAATTCTTATAGTGCATGTCTTTACCGACATATTCCGACATTCTTGATAATGCAGACATGGGAATTAACGGGCCTATATCACTCAGAACTAATTTATTTATTGGAATAGGAATATCTGGTTGAACGGCTAAGATCATACCGATTAGTCCACCCATTGAAATACCAACCCAATCCAGCGTGATATTCGTATTATACTGAGCCTTGATATGCGCAAGTAAAGCAGCAGCATCTGAAAGATATAATGGGTAATAGTCATAATCTTCCGCATGTTCAAGCCATCCACTTTGACCGCGCCCTACTACATCGACACAGATAACACGGCAGTCGTTAGCAAATGCCCGAGCTAAATAATCAAAATCACGACAATTGCGAGTAAGTCCATGCACACAGATAACAACATGTGGGTTTTGCGGATCACCCCAATCTGTATAGGCAATTTGATGTGGTTTTTTAGTTTCGCCATTAGCTGAAGGTGTTGGCACCAATAGTTGCTCAATAAATGTCGTCATAATTCTCACCTGATTGTTTATCTAATCATCTTTGGCTAGACTGAAATAATTAAATCAATTATAAAAAGTACGCCTAATATTAATTCTCTATACAGTTTAACGAAAAAATCCCTAATGACTGACAGCAAAATTCGATAGGTGTATGTTGGAACCAAAGTATAGGAAAGCGGTATTACAGGTAAACAAATCTTCCCTATGACAGTGCAGTAAAAAGAAATAAACCTACTTGATTAAACCAATGCGTATTTATTACATTTAGAAGTAGATATTGATTTTCAAATCATGCAATGCCCCGTACCCACACAACTATTAATAAAACTAACCCATGAATATTAAGTCAAATATAGAAACGGCCTGATTCATAATAAATTAACAAAGTGTAAGATTAATTACACATTTACCTTATTGGTTTTTAAAGACTAAACCCATATCAACGCTAAGCAAATTACAGACAACTACAAAGTTCATTGCCCGGAAAGAATCGTGCCAGTTTCTATGATTAAATGAACATGCTTAATGTTTTTCCTCAATCAAACGATAATATGAATATCGGTTAGAGTAAATTGACAATTTTTTATGAGTGAATGTAATAATATTTTTATAAACCCTTGCATACTCAATCAGTACCATGTAAAAATCTTTCAATTTTAATTTGAGCACACTAATATTTAAGCAACTGAACCAGTAATCGCTTTTAAATTTATCGGGGGTACCCAATGAAACTATCTGAACTTTACTGGCATCGTTTTACACCATTACACATTCTGTTATGGCCGTTAAGCGTTTTATTCGGAATATTCTTACTACTACGAAAACTATGTTACTGGCTGGATATCTTCCAGTCTGTTAAGTTGCCCGTTCCTGTCATCGTTGTTGACAGTATCACAACCGAGGATGGCGGAAAAACACCACTGATTCTATGGCTTGTTGATTTCTTACAAGCACGTGGATTACGCCCCGGTATCGTTACACGTGGATATTCTGATAATCCTGGTACTCCGATGGCAGTTACAGACACAAGCGATCCAACTGTAATTGGTGGAAAAATTATGTTGTTAGCAAAGCGCTGCGGAAATACTTGTCCAGTCTGGGTTGGAGATGACCGTGCTGCAGTTGCCCAAGCATTACTGTATGCTAATCCAAGCTGTAATGTAATCATCTGTAATGATGGCCTACATTGCCCCCGGTTAGAGCGCAATATAGAAATTGTCGTCGCAGATTTCAGTGAACATAGCTTTGGTAATGGTTTAATGCTACCCGCTGGGCCGCTGCGTGAAAGTCTTGACCGTCTTGAGAATGTTGATGCTGTTGTAACAAATGGCAAACTAACGGAAGATATTGACAGTAGTGATTGGGCACCAACTTATAACATGAAACTGGTGAGCGAAACTATCTACAATCTATCAGATCCCAGCAACTGTCAGCTCGCTTCAGACTTGAAAGATAAACGGCTATATGCAGTTGCAGATTTTAATAATTCCCAAGAATTCTTTGATTATATTCAAATGGCGGGACTGAATGCAGAGCTGCATTCTTTTTCAGAAGATCACCGTTTTGTTCAACAAGACTTTAACTTTCCTGATGCAGAAGCGATACTAATGCCCGAGGAAAATGCCATACAATGCTCAGAATTTGCAGATAACAAACTATGGGCATTACCAGTTGAAGCATGGGTAAATAATGAACTAAAAGCATTGGTACTAAGAAAACTCAGAAGGCAAATGACCGATGAGGATGCATCAAACGACGTGACTTATGCGCAACCACGCAAAAAAATCGTTGATTAAATATCATATAACTATAATCATTAATACAAAGCTGCTATTTATTACTTGATACGCCTGCTGTCTTCTTTGGGAATACTGCTAAAAACGTTTTATAGGCCAAATGTGGTATTAATAGGTAAAGTGGCATGCGTATCCAGTGGCTACGTAAGTACATTAAAGTTCGAGCCATGAAAACAATCTTTGATTGTTTGTCTGGATTCTGAGGAAACAAAGCCAGCGGAACGGTCCGATGCATGATCCACAATTTTATTTTTCCAGGCTTTTTATCAAGACCATTGAATACATAGTCTGGAATCTTGGTTTTAAAAATATGATTGCTAAAGTACATCGCATAAAAAAGGATATAACTTAAGCGCAGTTGATTTGCTCGCGCTGTTAGTTTTTCCAAAAATTTCTCTTCTTTAGCACTAAAAAATAACAACAAATCGTGAAAATCCAATAAATCCCGCAAATCATCTGTCAGCTCATTATTTTGGAACAAATTGACCGCGCAATGAGTAACCATATCAGCCGGACTAAGTATTTTTAATTCAGAATCATTATTCACTGTAATTGCTTCCTTAAAGAGCAAATCCGTATTAATTTTCAATCGACTGGTTAATGGTGCGATGGTGTGATGGATATCAACTTCAGTTTCTCTTTCACAATGAATAAGTGGTGGTATTTCATGACTCCAAACACGATAGTAATACTCATCATAAGCTGAAAGCTTCTGAAATTGCCAACCTTTACTGGTTAGTATGGTTTCCACATTCCCCAATTCATTTTCTGGTACCAGAAAATCCAGATCGGCGTAAACTCGCCCATTTGACTCGGGTAATCCCGCCAATGAATAGGCAACACCTTTCAAGACAACAATTGGAACATCAATAACTTGTAGCGCCCACAACACTCTGTCTAACTCCCAATGACTCAGTTGCTGGAGTCTTTTTGCCTGGATAAGGCTTGATCTCAGTTGGTATGCGGCTCTTTGTGGAATTTTTTCCAACAAACTCCTTTGCTTCAACATCATTGCTAAACGACCCAATAACTTTACACGTCTAGCTAGTCTTATCAGTAATTCCCAGTCAGTATTAGTATAAACAATCAAGCAATCTGGATTTATCAAAGCTTGCACAAGCAATTGTTGATGGTCTGGTTCTTTATATATCATCGGTTAATGTTTGAATTGCTGCAAGAACATCATCAAACTCTGAATACACTAATTTATAGCATATGCAAGTTTTTATCAGGCTAGTCACCGCCTGAAACCCCGTTTCTCCAAGTATTTCGTAATTAAATGAATTGCTTGCCAACAGCATAAAGGCCTCAGAGTCAGGTAAAGACAATAAATCCAGTTTAGAATTTGCTATCCATTTTGGAAAAATTATCCATTTTGCTTTTGCACTTTCTTGTGCACGTCGCATGCTTTCTTCGGGTGGCCTAACATGTGCTACTGTACCTTTCTGTGTGTTAGGTATTTCTTGTCCAAAGATTGCTTCAGGCAAATAATTTTTAACAACATTAATAGATTCATTTTTGAGTGGCATCAGTCTTGGAATAGGAAAAAAAACACCTGCTTGTGGATCCATTAAGCCAAACTCGTCTGAAAATAAGCGGAATCCACGGTGACATAAAACCGTGCTCAGTGTTGTTTTTCCACTACCAGGCCAGGCGGGAAACAATAGTACATGTCCATTTCTTTCAAGCACCGCAGAATGAAGCAACATAAGGTTATTAACACGTATTGCAATCGCAAGATTAATTCCCCATTCCAGCACTGCAAGTGCCTGCTCTTCAGGAAAATCTGCAAATGGAGATTGGCCATCTAGTAAAAAACGAACATATACAGATAGCGGCTTTCTTATTGGTCTTGTTGCCACAATTCGCACATGAAATTCTGCGATTTCATCCTGCGCAAGTTCATAATTTTTATAAAGCTTATGGAGCTGAACGATTAATGGCTGATAGGTTGTGATAATACAAACATTGAAAGGCCCTATAACTACTCTAAGTCCTTGATTTGAAATCAGCATGCTAAATTCTCGAAGTGGAATTTGACCCACTATCATGCTGACTACTCCTATTTTACTTTTTTAATGAGACCCAACGCATCAAAATGGTGAAGTGTATTATCAATATTACGTAAGAAAGCTGCATCAGACGTTAGCTGAAATTTTACAGCAAGCGTGTGACAGATTTCATCAGTTGATGCGGGCGCTTGACTGAGATATGTAATAATTTTTATACTCATCCGATTCAGAAGATGAGTTTTTCCCGCCTCAGGCTGGAACATAGTATATTCTCCATCCCATTCCTCAATTCTTAATGAAGAGAAATTGACAGTTTGCCATCGTATTGAGGAAAACATAAGTCAATTGAGAATAGTAATTACAATGAAAGTTGATGGTTTCTTAGATATTACATTATATTAAAGCCACTTCTACTCATGATAGAAGTATATGCAACACCTGAAATCACGACGCCACCACCAGCCCGACAATTAATCGCTTGATTATCAAGAGAAATGGGTCCATTGCCATCTATTTGCTTTTCATAATGCCCTGATGGCATCATCCCCAGATCATATGGTCCACCTGCAATTTGAGGCTGTGTAGGGTCAGGATGAGCACAAAGCAACCGTCCTTCCATGTCAACTTGTGCATCTACAGCTGGAGCATCACCAATCATATTGCTGGTGCGAGCCAGTGCAGCACCACTGTGTAACGTCATAATGACAGGCAGCGCAACCGCTCCCTTCAGTAGTCGCCTTCTTTTATTTTTAGATAAACTGTCCTCTGAAGCTTTCAACGCCAGTTGCTGCTCTATTTGCGCTTGTTTATGCTCTTTCTTATCAGTCATTTTTAATTAGTCTCGGTTAATGCATCATAGGCTTATGTAAACAGAGGCACTCTAGTTTAAGCATCAACAGACTGCTCTATTTACTACTGCTATTTATTAAAGCAACATTCATGCCATATCAAAAAACATATTCTTAATTCAATAAGTTCCAGTTTTGATTTTTTTTCAATTAAAGTTCTAATTTTAAAGTGTAAATAATTTCGACAACTATCTTAATGTATTTATGAAAATTGCTATTCTCTTACTATATTGTACCAAAATTTTGAGATTCAGAACTTCCAACTATTTTACTAGTTAAGACAACTACTCGCCAATAATCATCCATAAATAAAGTCACAATAATTTTTCTTGACTATGCCCGTTTTTATTAGAAGGTCACTTAGACGAATTTTTTCTATATGCAATTTGATATAACACGGGCAACGCCAACAAAGTTAATGCGGTAGAGGATAGAATACCCCCAATAACGACTGTTGCCAATGGCCACTGCACTTCTGCATCAATACTAAGGGCTAACGCCATTGGAACAAAACCAATTGCGTCAGTCAATGCAGTCATCAATACTGGCCGTAGCCGCGTAAGTGCACCTGTGGATATCGCATTGTCCAGTGTATAACCTTGTTCTCGTAGATTCCTAATAAATGTCAATAAGACTAATCCATTAAGTACCGCTATACCCGATAGTGCAATAAACCCAACTGCTGCAGAAATTGATAACGAAATATCACGTAACCACAGCGTCATTTGTCCGACCCATTTGCATAGCAAGTCTCGACAACCCAGTAATCTGCTCACCCACAGACAGCAGCAGTATCCATATTATTGCTTAATATTTTTACCGCAACATCCGTACACATTCCTGATCAAAGCTCATTTTAATGCAATTTTGTCTGCATTCGTGTCTGCAGCAGAAACATTTCGACTATGAACTAGCTGATACAGCACTGGCAAAACCAGCAGTGTCAACAGCGATTGAGAAAGAGTGCTGCCGACCATTACTGTTGCCAGTGTGCGCTGCACCTCTGCACCGGTACTGGTACTAAGTGCCATTGGCAAAAAACCGAGGGTTTCCACCCAGGTTGTTATCAGAACCGGACGCAGTCTAAGAAGCGATCCAGCTCGAACCGCATCGTTCAAAGGCATCCCTTTTTCTCGCAGATTACGGATAAACTGTATCAACACCAGACCATCCAATACTGCCACCCCAGACATGGCAACGAAACCCACCCCGGCGGAAACAGATAAGGGAATATCACGTAACCACAGGGCCAAAATCCCACCAGTAACAGCTAGCGGAACTGCAGTAAACACCAGCATGCTATCGCGAAAATTTCCAAGCATGGTGTACATCAAAAGAAAGACCATACCCAAAGCAAGTGGAATCACTATCAGAAGGCGCTGTTTAGCGGAAATCATCTGTTCGAATTGACCTCCCCATGTCGTCCAGTATCCGGGGGGAATTCGTACTCTCTCTGCAATAAGTGCTTCCGCATCACTGACGAACGAACCCATATCCCGACCACGTACGTTTGCGGTGACCACCACTCGGCGCTTGCTGTTTTCGCGGCTTATCTGATTGGGACCCTGAACGATTTCAAACTCGGCCACTTCACCTAAGGCAACATAAAAAGGCAAGCCAGGTTGAAGAGCGTTTGCGTTTGCATCTCCACCAATATTCCGAGCAGGGAGAGCAATCGGTAAACGTTTCAGCTCTTCGATATCGCCGCGCACCTGCTCCGGCAGCCGCACCTGCAATTCAAAACGGCGGTCACCCTCATAAATAATACCAGTGCTCCTTCCACCGACAGAAATGGTAACAGCATCCTGCACATCTGCTACGTTCAAACCGTAACGCGCCATCTGGGCACGATTCATTTGAATGGAAAGCACAGGCAGGCCAGTAATCTGTTCTACTCTTACATCCGCAGCACCGGGGACGGTTTGAAGAATTGCTTCAATCTGCTCACCTACTTCGAACAGGGTATCCATGTTGTCGCCAAATACCTTTACCGCAACATCCGCCCGAACACCCGATATCAACTCATTAAAACGCATCTGTATCGGCTGGGTAAACTCATAGTTGTTGCCCGGAACCTTCCATACCGCCTGCTCCATTGCGGCTATCAGTTCTGCCTTGCTGCCTCGCGACTCCGGCCATTCCGACTTAGGTTTGAGAATGATGAAGATGTCGGCAACGCTCGGCGGCATCGGATCAGTAGCAATCTCAGCGGTTCCGATCTTAGCAAAAACCCGTTTTACTTCGGGAAAAGCTTTGAGAGTTTTCTCCAGTTCATTTTGCATCTCAATAGCAGTACTCAGGCTGGTGCCCGGAATACGAATTGCATGAAGCGCAATATCCTCCTCGTCGAGACTAGGAACAAATTCACTGCCCATGCGCGTTAACAACAAGCCGGACAGCACAACAATGACCACAGCAAGCGTAACGGTCAATCCCTTATTACGCATTGCAATATCCAACGATAGTGAATAGACGTTCTTTACCCATAGCAACGCCCCACCTTCTTTTTCAGTCACTTTTCCAGAGAGAAAAAGAGCGACCGCTGCCGGAACAAATGTCACGGAAAGAATGAGCGCTCCTAGCAAAGCAAACAAAACCGTGAAAGCCATGGGATGGAACATTTTTGCTTCCACTCCGGACAACGCAAAGACGGGCACATAAACCACCATGATAATAAGCTGTCCAAAGAGCAACGGTCGTCGCACTTCCTTGGATGCTTCAAAAACCACTACAAAGCGCTCGTTACGGGTTAATTCCCGGCCCAACCGTCCCTGCTCATGAGACAAACGCCGAATACAGTTTTCGACAATGATGACAGCACCATCAACGATGATACCAAAATCGAGCGCTCCCAGACTTAGCAGGTTAGCACTAACCTGGTTAGACACCATACCGCTGAAAGTGAAAAGCATCGACAACGGAATAACAAGCGCAGTAATTAGCGCCGCACGTAGATTACCGAGCGCCAAGAATAGCACCACAATTACCAGGAGCGCGCCCTCCGTTAAGTTATTAACGACAGTGCGAATAGTTTTGTCTACAAGGGTGGTACGATTATAGACAGGGGTTGCAATGACACCTTCAGGCAGGCTGCGATTAATCTCCGCCAGTTTTTCAGACGCGGCCTGCGAAACAGTGCGACTGTTTTCTCCCATCAGCATATGCGCGGTACCCAGTACCACTTCCTTGCCGTTTTGTGTAGCGGCACCGGTACGCAATTCCTTACCTATCAGTATGTCTGCTACATCTTTAATGCGTATGGGCACACCCTGCCGCGAACCAAGAAAGACATTCCCAATTTCATCCAGGTTAACGATTTGTCCAGGCAAGCGGACCAGATACTGTTCGCCACTTTTTTCGATATAACCGGCACCCACGTTGAGATTATTACGCTCCAAAGCAGTGGTAACATCTTGTAGCGTCAAACCAAACGCAATCAGTTTCTCGGGATAAGGTGTCACATGAAATTGCTTAACATACCCTCCGACCGAATTTACTTCTGTAACTCCTTTTACAGTAAGCAGCTGCGGCCTAATGATCCAGTCTTGGATTTCACGTAAATCGGTTGGATTAAAAGCTGTGCCATCCGGTTTCTTGGCGCCATCTACCGCATCAACCGTCCACATAAAAATTTCGCCCAGACCCGTAGAGATCGGTCCCATTTTGGGTTCTATACCAACGGGCAAACGACCTTTTGCTTCTTGAATACGCTGGCTAACCAGCTGACGAGCAAAATAAATGTCAGTACCATCCTTGAAAACAACTGTAACCTGCGACAAACCATAACGAGAGAGTGATCGGGTATAATCAAGATTGGGAAGGCCAGCCATAATTATTTCAATTGGAAAAGTTATCCTCTGTTCAGATTCTAGTGGCGAAAACCCAGGCGCCGTAGTATTGATTTGTACCTGCACATTGGTTATGTCTGGTACCGCATCAATGGGAAGATTCTGATAGCTGTACACCCCTAATGCCGCCATTGCCAGCACCGCCACCATAACCAAACCACGATAATTTATAGCTGTTTGTATAACTCGCTCAAACATGACTTGGCTCCTGGGTGAATGTTTGATTTATTTCGGCAATCATTTATGAACTCGCCACATCTTAATGATCATGTGATGCACCTGCCTTACCCAGCTCGGCCTTGATGGCAAAACTATTACCTGCTGCGTATTGCTCCTCAGCCGAAAACCCATCCAGCACCTCGACCATACTCCCATCACTACGACCAAGCTCCAATGGACGTGCTTCAAAATATTCGCCGTAACGCCCAAAAACCACCGACCAGTCATACAATGTTTGCAGTGCATCAACCGAAACGGCAACAGGCACTTCTATTTCTTCAGTGATCAACGCGACATTTATAAACATTCCGGCTCGCCAATGCCCGTCTTCATTATCAAGTGTAACGCGTGCTTTTGCGGTACGTGTTTGTTCATCAATCAGTGCGCTGATATAGGACACCACCCCTTCACCCTCAAGATCTGATGCAGCAGCATTTATAGTTGCTTTCTGACCAATCTTTATAACGCCCAAATCCTTTGGATAAATCGTTAAATTGGCATACATATCTGAAACATCTGCCAGCGTAAAAATCTCACTGTCTTCTTTAATAACCTGCCCTCTGGCAATGGTTTTAGTGATAACAAGCCCAGAAATCGGTGCACGCACTTCATAGTACGTAATATTCTTAATTTGCCCGACTGATTGTGGATCTTCACCAAATGAACGTAATTTCGCCGCAGCAAGATCCAAGGTTATTTCCGCTTCACTTAGTAACTGTTGCGCCACAAGATAATCCTGTTTAGCGGTAATTTTTTCTTCCCAGAGTTTTTTTTCCCGCGCATACGTAGTACGTGCCAGCACCAAACGTTTTTGAGCGGCAAGAAATTGACTTCTCATATCAGCCAATATTTGGCTCTCAATCACAGCCAATATTTCACCTTGCTCGACCTGTTGACCCAAATGTCGCTCAACTTCGATCACAATACCAGGTGCACGCGGCACGACACGCACCACATTATGATGGTTAAATGCAATAACACCCGGCATCTGAAGTGTTGGTTTAATAATGGCCGGGCCAGCGGTTTTTATTTCAATGCCAGTGCTCTTCAATGCTTCATCAGACATTTCTATACGTGCCTCAACCTGGCTGTACCCCCAATGGTAGGTCCTGTCCTGCCACTCAGCAGCGATTGCTACGTCAAAAGAATGAGGCTCTTCGACAATATGATCACCCAATAGATAATCGCCTTGTGCTTGAAAACCAAACAACTGCGCTGGCGCGCCTAAACGCGATAATGTAATCGCAATTTTGACTTCAGCAGGCGGTAGCGGCTTGTCACTATCGTAAACATACACACGAAACTGTGGCTCGACACCTTCTTCAAAAATAGTCACTTCCACACTAAAATCATCTGTAGTAAAAATTTTTCCGCCTTTCGGGCCGATTTCCAGTTCCTCATCGGCTTCATCACCAAGTACATTCGATATTTCACCATTATCCTCATCATATAAACCAGGCTTTTCCCAACCAAGAATTAAGCCACCTAATAACAAACCAACCATAATCGTAATAATGATTGGCTTTAAATTGGTCTCATTCACAATCTATCCCTCAAATCCATTGATTTCATACGATTTCAAAGATTAATTGACTGCATTTTCAATAGGTTCTGCAGTTAATCGTTCAATTTCGTTTACCAAACGTTGGTAGTTTGATAGTGCATTTAGATATAATGTTTGATTCTGAAATAATGTTCGCTGCGCATCCAGCAACTCCAAAAAACCAAATCTTCCTAGTTCATATCCCCGGCTTGCCATGGAGAAAGTTTCCTTGGCACCCGGTAAGATCTCATCACGCAGCATTTTAATTTCATTATCTGCAGCGGTGAGCGCCTCATAAGCCTGGACCAGCAAT
>JAHZIU010000102.1 GCA_022601315.1 Betaproteobacteria bacterium | reverse complement strand
GGTATCGACCAATTTACATTGCAGGGGGATATTTTCTACAATTCAGTTGGCGATACCTTGAATCAAGGCGTATTGAATCAGTCTGTCGCTCCAATGAGTGGTCTGCGAGGGAATCATGAAGGCGGAAATATCCGTTTCCGTTGGGATCGGATTTATTCTGAACAATCTTCAATCAGGCTGCAAACTTATTATGATCGTAATCGCTATCATTTTTTGCCGATAGGAAACTCTGATTCAGAGAGTTTTGATATTGATTTCCAGCATCGTTTTCAATTGTCAGATAGACATAATGTTGTTTGGGGAGCAAATTATCGACTGTATCACAACAAAGTTTCTGATACAGAGATCGTTAGATTTTCACCTCGCGAACAAACCAATCATCAAGCAAGTGTTTTTATCAGTGACGACATTTCTCTAATACCCAATCGTCTGCTATTCACATTGGGTACGCGGCTGGATCATAATGATTTCACAGGTTTGGAATTTCAACCTAATGCGCGTCTCATGTGGACACCCAATGCAGAAAATTCAATTTGGTTGTCAGTTTCTCGCGCAGTTCGAATACCTGCACGTGGTGAGCATGATGTGATTACCACTGTAGGGCAAGTTCAAAATTTCCCCGGAGTGCCTGCTTTACCAATTCCTATCTTAGTCACATTAACTGGCTCGCAGAATTTCAATTCAGAAAAACTAATCGCATACGAATTAGGGTATCGCCATAAAATTTCTCAGAATGCTTCAATTGATTTTGCAAGCTTTATAAATGACTACAGTCAGTTACGTGATGTAAGTTTAGGTGGGTTGTCAGCAAGCACAGGATTGCCAGGACAATTGCTTTTGCCAGTGGTGGCGAACAATGCTGCCTCTGCACTTACTTATGGATTTGAGGTTTCAGCCGACTGGAAGCCATTGGATAAATGGCGTTTGCAAAGTAACTATAGCTACCTGGGTATGAATATCTCATCAAATGAGTTACTGAGACAGCTTGACCCAACGACAGGGGGGGCAGATAAAATCAGCCCACAGCATCGACTGTCATTACGTTCAAACTATGATATTTCGGATAAATTGGAGATTAACCTGTGGGTGCGCTATAACAGTAAAATTGCATTCTACGATATCCCTGGTTTCGTTACGATGGATGCAAAACTGGTGTTCAAACCAGTTAGAAATATTGAATTGTTTCTTGTAGGCCAAAATCTGTTCAGTCAGAATCACCGGGAATTTGTGTCTGACACGATTCCGTCAATCCCAGGGGTGATACCGCGCGGCATATACGCAGGTGCACAATGGCGATTTTAATTGAAAACCATAGCGAAACGCAGTTTAGCTGGCTTACCAGATTGGTTCCTACGCGCATGGAATTTAAACAAATTCATCCAAAGAATTCGATTTTGAGGTTTTTGAGCTTTGTCTTTCTATGTTGTTTTATAAATATTTCCTTTGCTGAGAATATGTCAGTGAACAATCAGTTCTTGAATTTAAGTATTGAAGAACTGATGAATGTGAAGGTGGTCAATGTAACTTCTGTTTCCAGACGTTCACAAAAACTCACTGAAGTTGCATCAGCTATTTTTGTCATTACACAGGATGATATTCGTCGATCTGGTGTAACCAGTATTCCAGAAGCATTACGTATGGCGCCCGGTGTACAAGTTGGGCGAATAAGCTCGGATAAATGGGCGGTTAGTATACGTGGTTTCAATGGCTTTTCTTCTAGTAAAGTACAAGTTCTTATAGACGGACGCAGTGATTATTCTCCATTGATTGCCGGCACACTATGGGCACAACAAGATACCTTTATGGAGGATATCGAACGTATCGAAATTATTCGTGGTCCTGCTGCTACAGTCTGGGGAACAAATGCAGTGAATGGCATCATTAATGTTATAACGAAAAAAGCTTCCGACACACAAGGTGCATTGCTCACAGCAGGTGGCGGTAGTTTTGAGCAGGGATTTTTTGGCGCTCGGTATGGTGGAAAAATTAATGAAGAAACACCATTCCGTATCTACGCTAAGGTTTTTACCAGGGACAATACGAAATCTTTATCTGGCCTTAATAAAAGTGACCAATGGCACTCTGCGCGTGGGGGAATCCGTTTAGATCATACCCGCGGAATTGATGATCTCACTTTACATGGAGAGTTTTTCTATAATTCCCTTGGCCATACATTATCTCCAAGTGTTATAAATTTACTCAATACGGCTGCTGATAGTCGCGGACACCAAGAAGGCGGGTATATGCGCTTTCGATGGGATCGTACCTTCTCCGAGCAATCCTCGCTCTTGTTACAGGCTTCATATGATAACAATCATTACGAAATATCTCCCTTTTCTGCATATAAGGCTCAGAGTGTCGATATTGATTTCCAACATCGATTCCCCTTGTTTAAGAGACATGACCTAACCTGGGGCGCGCATTATAGGCTAAATAGCAATAAAGTTTTCAATACGGAGATAGTGACTTTTAGCCCACAACAAAGCGCCAATCATTTCTATAGCCTATTTGTTCGTGATGAAATTACCCTGATACCCAATCACCTGCTGTTTACGCTAGGTACTCGACTAGACCACAATGATTTTACTGGCTTTGAAGTGCAGCCCAATGCTCGTTTAATGTGGACACCTAACACTGAGAATTCTGTTTGGATGGCAGTTTCGCGTGCAGTACGAACTCCGTCACGCCTTGAGCATGACGCTGTTGTTAGTACGAGTTTTGGTTCTGGACGTTTAGGCCCTGTTCCTATCCAGGCAATGTTACAAGGTCTTAGTAATTTTGATTCGGAAAAACTACTCGCATATGAATTGGGATACCGTCATCAGTTTTCTGAACGTGCTTCCATAGATATTGCCGGATTTATCAATGACTATAGTCAATTGCGTGACTTTAGTTTTGGTGCACTGGCACTGAGTTCTGGTTTGCCACAACAATTTGTATTACCCATATTGCCTACCAACAAGGCATCTGCGCTAACTTATGGATTTGAAGTGTCGGCTGATTGGAAACCCTTGGATAGATGGCGCTTGCAAAGTAACTACAGCTATCTTGCCATGGATATTTCCTCTAATGAACAGTTTAAGCAATTTGATCCAGCAACAGGTGGTGCTGATAAGGTTAGCCCACAACATCAATTTTCACTGCGTTCAAATTACGATATATCAGAGAAATTACAGGTTAATCTTTGGTTGCGCTATACCAGTAAAGTTGCATTTTATAATATTCCAGACTATGTCACGATGGATGCAAAACTGGCCTATAAGCCAGTCAAAAACATTGAATTATTTCTAGTAGGCCAGAATTTATTCAGTGAAAGTCACCGGGAGTTTGTGTCCGAAATTATTCCTTCCACCCCAGCGCTTATACCGCGAGGGATTTATGTTGGGGCAAGGTGGCATTTTTAATGAGAATTCAAGAATATATCCTTCTATTAAGGTTTGCTGATACTTTATTGAAACGAAGTATGTTTAACCTTTTATTGGTTTCTTGTTTGAGTTTTATTATGTTGGCCCCACAATCAGTAGCTATTGCCGATAATCAAATAGAATATCAAGTAAAAGCGGCCTTTATTTATAACTTTATAGCATTCACGCTATGGCCTGAGCGTGCAGGTGAAAATGTGAATCTTTGTATTTATGGAGAAAGTGTTTTTTCGGATGAAATTGACAAACTACACGGTAGACCTGTTAATAATCGCAGTATTCGGGTAGCGCATATTAAAGATGATAAAGAATTAATAGCGTGCCAGGTCATTTTTTTCTCTGAGTCGGTTAGCAATGATTTGTCTAGTATTCTAATGGAATTACAGGATAAGCCTATTCTTACACTTGCGGATAGCTTGGATGCGGCCGCTCAGGGTGTTGCAATAAATATGAGCATTGCAAATGAAAAGATTGTTTTTGAAATAAATTTAGGCAATGCACGCAAATCGGGGTTAAACATCAGTTCAAAATTACTGCAATTAGCTGTACATGTGTATCAGTAATGCCAGCGCTACTAATACACCTTCAAACTTGATATATACTGACCAAGGTAATGTTGCGAACTTGCCAGCTGGATTTGCAGTTAGTACTGATTTAATGAGTGATGGCATAGTGTTATTTGTTATAGAAGCGTAGTATGTTCATAGATTAATTGTTTTGACTGAATTGTATCTTTTCTTATAAAGTATTCTGACAGAACAATAAGTCACGTTTTAACTTGTTATTTAAGCTGTTGGAATCATAAAAATAATAATTCTGTGGTTGGTGTTTACACAAGCCGACTAATGTCAGTATTAATTTTCATGATTGAGGTTTAGATGGACGCACGAACGCTTGTAACTAATGTCACTTCAATATTGTCATTACCTGATGTAGTCGTTCAAGTAAATGATTTAATCAATGATGGAGAGGCGACAAATGCTGAATTAGAAAAAGTTATTTTAAATGACCCTGCATTGACAGCCAAACTTTTAAAGTTTGGGAACAGTCCATATTTTGGTTTTTCAGGAAAAATATGTACGGTTTTAAATGCAATCTTATTGATTGGGCATAAAGAACTAAGAAATCTGGTCATAGCTTCTGCAGTGACATCCACTTTTAAAGGCATTTCTACTGAATTGGTTGATATGGATAGGTTTTGGTATCACAGTGTTACCTGTGGTGTTGTTGCGCGTTTGTTAGCATCCAATATTAATAACAGGGACCGTTTTTTTATTGCGGGCTTGTTGCATGGTGTAGGGAATTTAATACTGTTTAGTCAATTTCCAGTGGAATCAGCAAGAATTCTGAGTTTTTCGGAACAAGGTGAAGATGCTGTTATTAGGGAAGGGAAAAAAGTTTTTGGTTTTACATATGCCGAGTTAGGTGCCGAACTTTTAAAACAATGGCGGTTACCGGAAAGTATTTGGAGAATGGTTGAATATCAATTTGATCCCATGATGGCAGATGAAGAAGCAGCCAGAATGGATGCTTGTATTCTTTATGCCGCATTTAATATTGCGAATCACATCCAGCCTTGTGCGCATCATTATGTAGCGTTAGAAGAAACCAAACTTTTTGAAAAACTTGAATCCTGGGGTTATGTGGGTCTGACGCCTGAAATGATAGAGTCGACCATAACGGTTGCAAAATTAGATGCCATTGAAGTTCTTAATGCTATACGCTAATGGTTAGTATGACTTGTTGCGATAATCAGCTTGCAATGACCTGAATATCAGGCTCAATTGTTTTTAGCATTTGTTCAATACCCTTCAGTGTACCTGTTATGGCGCTTGGGCATGTGCCACAAGCACCTTGATAATGAATGCGCAGGATGTCACCTTCAAGACCTAATACATGCAAATCGCCGCCATCATGTTGAAGATATGGACGGATTTCTTCATCAAGTAAGACATTTATTTTTTCAAGTCGCAGTTGATCCTCTGGGGTGAGATTGGACAGTACATCGTTGGCGGCTGAGACAGCTTCAGCAGATTGTTCGGTCGCAGCGGGCGCTGCTCGAATTGGATCAGCAATGTCACGTGC
>JAHZIU010000002.1 GCA_022601315.1 Betaproteobacteria bacterium | reverse complement strand
TTCTAATATAAAACCTGCAATATGCGCATCCTGGTCGGAGATTTCCTCTCTGGCATCCAATACCAATACAACGACATTAGCATCTTCTACAGTTTGCAATGTTTTAATCGCTGAGAATTTTTCTACTGTTTCATTCACCCGACCACGCCGCCGCAAACCGGCTGTGTCAATTAGGGTGTAGCTTTTGTCATTATGCTCGAAATCTATATAAATACTGTCGCGCGTTGTACCCGGCTCATCAAATGCAATAACCCGCTCTTCGCCAAGCAAAGTATTAATGAGCGTCGATTTACCGACATTTGGACGGCCTACAATTGCAATTTTTGGGTGCTTACTTTGCGCTGGTTCTTCCGCTGACGGGAAATCTATTAAGGCCAATTCAGCCAAATCATTAATGTTATCACCGTGCATTGCAGATACGGCACAAGGATCTCCCAAACCCAATTCAAAAAACTCGGCGGTCACAACAGCAGTCGCCATGCCTTCAGTTTTATTCACAACCAATAATAGTTTTTGGCCCGTTTTACGCAATTGTTCCGCAATAATTTTATCTTGCGAAGTAATGCCCTGACGACCATCAACAATAAACAACACCTTGTCGGCTTCATCCACAGCCTGCAATGTTTGTTTTGCCATGGCATGCATAATGCCTTCCTTGACAACCGGCTCAAAACCACCGGTATCCATGACTAAATAGGGTTTATCCCCCACTCTGCCATGACCATAATGACGGTCACGTGTTAAACCAGGAATATCTGCAACAATCGCATCGCGGCTACGTGTCAGGCGATTAAATAAGGTTGATTTTCCGACATTGGGCCGGCCTACTAAGACAAGTGTGGGTTTCATGGTTTTATGTTGCTATAGCAGTGCATGCTAGTACTCCTTCAACTTGATCTTTTAGGATACAGCGCTTACAAGGTGTTCGTCACAAGTCACAGTACGCAGCCAATGGTTATTCCATTCGCAAGTGCTGCAACACAGTGACGGGACATCTTGTGAGCGCCCTGTGGGTTAGCTTTTCACCGCCACTAGCGGTGTTAGATCTTTTGACAAGGAGTGGCCATTGCCTGCAAGACCTGCCTTGCCAGTACGTTGAAAAGCTAACTGTATCCTAAAAGATCAAGTTAAAGAGTACTAGATACACTTTTTAGGAAAGTAAGCGGTATAGTACCACCAACAAATCTTTCAAATGGAAAGGAATCAACTTGTGGGCGATCCCAATTTTATTTTGGCTCTAGAATTTGTTACTAAATGTGTAAATACCGCCTTTAAATGTTTGTACTGCAAACCCATCCGGCATTGATTGCGGCGTTGTCAAGATTGGGCTGCCATCGGTTGCTGCACGCGCTAACACTACGCCATCATAATTTCTTAATAAACTGACAAAGCCCTGGTCATCTCCCACCACAATATAATGTCCGCTGACTAATGGCGCGGTTAAATTCTTACTACCCAGACGGCTTTGCTTCCACATACCAGCGCCGCTCCTTTTATCATAAGCAGCCACCACACCATCTTCTTCACTGACATAAATATAGTCATTATCCATTGCCAATCCAGCGTTGCTGGATGATTCACGTGTCCAGAGTTGCACCCCATTACTAATTTCAAAACAGGCCACACGGCCCTGGTACGCAACTGCACACACAATTTGATCGTCAATTACCGGCAAACTGGTGACATCCGTCATTCTTTCTAGTTCGGTAACTCCTCTTGGTTGCGACACAGCAGCTTCCCAGCCGACATTACCGTTAAATAAGCTCATCGCGGCCATCTTACCGCCAGCAAAACCGGCAAAAACCGCACCCGCAACCTGTGAAATGGTTGCACCTGCTGCACTGCGTACCGTTAATGAAGGCGTCGCCCCCTGATAAACCCATTTACGTGAGCCGTCAATTGCGTCCAAACCAAAAATGCGCGCATCTACCGTACGCACGACGACCATACCACTGTCCGCCTGCGGAGGACTTAAAACTTCACTGGAAACTTTTGCCTTCCATAATTGATGACCAGATTCATTATAAGCAAACACTTCCCCTTTGAAACTACCCACCAGAACCATGCCGTCACCAACACCCACACCACCTGAGAATTTTTGCTTGGTATTATTGCGCCACAACTGCTCACCGCTGGCGGAATCAAAACTTACTAACTGGCCGTCTTCATCGGCGGCATACAAAGCACCATCGTTATAAGCCAGTGAAAACACAGCAACTTCACTATCACCCAGACTACTTTTCCATACTAGTGGTATAGGGTCCAACGCTTTTAGCGCTTCTAATTCCTCTTCATCAATTTCAATTTTTTCTTCACTAATAAACAAACCACCAATCTGACGACCAAAATCATCAAACATTTTCATACCGGGTAAATTGCTGCATCCACTCAGCAAAAACGCCATCATCACCCATAATGAAAATTGTCGCAAAGATACAAAAAATTTCAATTCAGCAATTCTCTTATATGACTAGTCTGAATCACCCAACGCATCCAATTTCATTTGCACAATATTAAAGTAGCTATTACTTTTATTTAATTTTACTATTGCTGTTTGATAAGCTTGACGAGCCTCTTCAAATTTTTCTGCAGCGACAAACACGTCGCCCCTGAGATCTGCATAGAGGCCGGCATAAGACTCACCATGCTTTGTATTTAGTTGACGCAATGCAGCATCATAGTCTCCTTCGTCCAACAAAACTCCAGCTATACGCAAACGCGCCAGATCATGCATCTCTTCTTCTTTGGCATTATCCAGGATCCACTGCAAATGTTCTTGAGCGCGTTTCGTTTCACCAGCCTCGATATTAGCAGCTGCAGCGATCAATGCGGCGCGTGGTGCATAACCACTTGACGAAAAACCTTCGGTTAGTAAATATGCCGCGTCATTAATTCTGTTCACTTCGCTGGTTGCTTTTACTTGCTGCAACAAAACATACAGATCAGCCGCTTGGTGCGCCTGCGTGCGTTGGTAGTATTCCCACATTTTAGTGCCGCCAATGGTGACCACCAATGTGGTTATGACTATGGTAACCGCAGTTCCAAACTTGTCCCACCATGTTTTTAAGCTATCTAATTTATCTTGCTCTTCGAGATTATATGTCGCCATTATTTCTTCCTGAGTTGATTACAAATTTCTAATTACTTTTTTCGTTACGATTGTTCTTTATCAAATCAACCACTGCACCCAACGCAACACTGGCCTGATTTGAAACTTCACGTAATGACTTAATCGTCACCTGCTGCGCCAGCACTTCGTCATCTCCAATAATCACTGCATAACGCGCACCACTGGCATCCGCCTTTTTCATTTGTGATTTAAAACTACCGCCACCACAATGTAAAATCGCTTTGAGTCCCTCATTGCGCAAAAATTCCGCAGTTTTCCAAGCAAAATCAATCACTGTTTCACCTTGGTGCACAATATAGACATCCGGTACGGGTCGCAATAATTCTCCACCACATTCCGACATTAAGCTCAGCAAGCGCTCAACTCCCATAGCAAAACCACACGCTGGGGCCGGCTTGCCACCAATCTGTTCAATTAAGCCATCATAACGCCCACCTGCACATACTGTACCCTGCGCACCCAACCTATCGGTTACCCATTCAAACACCGTGCTGTTGTAATAATCCAGTCCCCTTACCAGGCGCCCGTTAATTTCAAAATCAACACCTTGGTTCCGCAGGATATGCTGCAAAGTCTCAAAATGAATGCGGGATTCTTCGTCTAAATCATCAATCAACTTTGGCGCACCCGCAATAAGGTCATGCATTTTTGGGTTTTTACTATCCAGTATGCGCAATGGATTGGTATGCAATCGACGGCGTGCCTCTTCATCCAATGCATCTTCATACTGTTCAAAATACTTGATTAAACGTGCACGATGGAGTGCTCTTGACTCAGCATTTCCCAGCGTGCCAATCTCCAGTCGCAAACCAGAAATCCCCAGCATCTCCCATAAGCGTGCACACATGATAATAAGCTCGGCATCAATATCCGGACCGACGAAGCCCAATGCCTCCACACCCACCTGGTGAAATTGTCGGTAACGTCCTTTTTGCGGTCGCTCATGCCGAAACATCGGACCCGAATAATACAGCCTTTGTGGGCTTGCATATAACAAATTATGCTCAACAACCGCACGCACGCACGATGCAGTACCTTCAGGACGTAATGCCAAATGGTCATTATTGAGATGATCTACAAATGTGTACATCTCCTTCTCAACAATATCTGTCACTTCACCAATAGATCGAACAAATAAATCAGTTTGCTCTACAATAGGCGTTCGAATATTCCGATAGCCATAGGTGGCCAGCCACGCTTGGATTGTCTGCTCAAAGAACTCCCATTGATACGACTCTTCCGGCAGGATGTCATTCATCCCGCGGATTGCCTTAACACCTTTAGCCATTAGCTGACTTTTCTCGGATACTTCTCGCTGACATATTCATCAACAATCTGTCGAAATTCTGCGGCGATATTATCACCTTTTAAGGTCACCACTTTTTCGCCATCAACATAAACCGGTGCCACTGGATTTTCGCCTGAACCAGGCAGACTAATCCCAATATTTGCATGTTTACTTTCACCAGGACCATTCACGACGCAACCCATAACAGCCAGTGACATATTCTCCACCCCAATATACTGCTCTCGCCAAACGATCATTTCATCACGCACATAATCCTGAATACTTCCCGCCAATTCCTGGAAGTAAGTGCTGGTGGTCCGGCCACAGCCTGGACATGCAGCAACCAACGGAACAAATGCGCGCAATCCCATGGTTTGCAAAATCTCTTGCGCCACAATCACTTCACGGGAACGAGAGCCACCGGGCTCTGGCGTTAATGAAATACGAATGGTATCGCCAATGCCTTCCTGTAATAACACGGAAAGCGCTGCTGTCGAGGCAACAATACCTTTGGAACCCATACCTGCTTCGGTTAATCCTAAATGCAATGCATAATCACAACGCGCAGCCAATTCGCGATAAACAGAAATCAAATCCTGTACGCCACTCACCTTGCAAGACAACACGATTTTATCGCGACTAAGACCAATTTCTTCCGCCTTACTGGCACTTTCCAATGCAGAAGTAATCAATGCTTCCCGCATGACATAGCTGGCATCCTGCGGATCATTTGAGCTGGCGTTTTGATCCATGATACGCGCCAGCATTTCCGGATCGAGGCTACCCCAGTTGACGCCAATGCGAACGGCTTTATCATATTTACAAGCGGACTCAATCAGTATTGAAAATTGTTCGTCGCGCTTTTTTCCTTTGCCGACATTTCCTGGGTTAATACGAAATTTTGCCAGTGATTTAGCACAATCCGGATAACTGGTGAGCAATTTGTGACCATTAAAATGGAAATCACCAACCAGCGGCACATGACAACCCATATCATCAAGTCGTGCGCGAATGCCTGGAACCGCCTTGGCTGCTTCCATGGAATTAACAGTAATACGCACTAACTCAGAGCCGGCACGCGCAAGCTTTGAAACTTGCTCCACCGTAGCGATTTCATCAACCGTATCCGTATTAGTCATTGACTGCACGACAACCGGCGCGCCACCGCCAATCTGAATTGAGCCAATCTGAACACCAACACTTGAACGCCTTTGTGACGATAAATTATTTTGAGACATAACTATTTTTTATTATATAAATCTATTGAGTTTATAAGCAGTGAATACTGTAAAGTTGATAACTATTCTAGCGTGAAACGTGCGATACCATCTCGCTCATTGGTATAGGGTTGTATTTCAATTAATCGATCATTATATGTGAGTTCAACCCCCGCTGCATTGTGAATCACAACAAATAACGGCCGCTTCCCACTAATCATTTGTACACTACCAGCGGCATTGTATTGTTCAAAAATGGTATCACCGCTGCCATCAATCACTTGAATCTGAGCACCCTCTAAAAATTTAAAGTATAGACTGCCAAAAATATTTAACGCTGAAATTGGATCTTTAGATACCAATCGGTCACGTTCATTCAGACCTTCGCTAGAAGAAGGTAAAGGCAAATCCAATTGCATCGTTGTCTGCCCCGTATTCAACTCAACAGGCGTATCAAATCGTTCTTCTGATTTGTTCCGCCAACCATCGTCTGGAAAAACCAGATACACAAGAAGCGCAAAAAAAATCAACGCTATAACAAAAAAAATCAGTCTGTTTCCACTTTTATCCTGGCTGGAAGAAAACGAAATTTCCTTAATCTTAAATGGCGTCCGCTCAACCGGAGAAATGACCGGAGATTGATCCGGTAATAACTGAATAATTGGCTCAGCATCCAATTTAACCAGATTTGCATAATTGCGGATAAAGCCACGTAGAAAAACGCGTCCGGGTAATTTTTCGAAATTCTCTCTTTCAATCGCTTCCACTTGTTGTACAGAAAGTCGCAGTTGGCGTGCAACATCATCTACACTCATATTCCGTTCTTGTCGGGCATTGCGTAATAAATGACCAACACTATGTACGATACCCGGCGTATAAGTTGCTGCCTCTAATACCGCGACCGGGTCATTCCCCAACATTTTTTCCTCAGAGTCTACAGACGAAGTGGAATCAGTAAATGAATCGCCATCATTACGTCCAGCAAACTGCGCACTTTCATCGTCTGGTATTCGCTGTGAATCATCAGTTTCCGCTACTGCATGAATAGGCGATATTTCGGATGTTTCTGTTTCAGCTTTGGTTTCCGTATCTAAAGCGTTTAATTTATCACCTTCATTTTTATCTTTATTCTCGAAATTATCCATTATTTCAACCCGTCCTTACGCACGGCTACGGCCTCTTTAGAATGCGGAAAATGCTTTTGTAATTGAAACATATAACTATCTTCAGCCAAACGATTACCAGTCGCATGTTCTATTTGAACCGCCAACCACAAACTCTCAGGTGTTGGTTGCGAACGCTGCATGAAATCAGTAATTTTTGATTTTGCAACGGCTAAATCACCATTCTTAAAGTCCATTTCTATCATGCCAATTACAGCAAGTGAATAATCAGGTTGAATTGCTAAAGCATGCCGGAAAAAATTCAAGGATTCTGCTTTATTATCACGCTTAAGTTCACAAATCCCGGCATTTGCATACGATTTCTCAGGTGTCTCATATAAAGGGTCTTCCAATGCCACCATAAAATGACTAATGGCCTGATCCATGTGATCTGGATAACGATTACACAAGAACCAACCAAAATTATTATTTATTTCTGGATCGTTAGGCGCATACTTTACTGCTTTCTGAAAACTTGTTTTTGCTTGGTGATCTTGATTCAATGTCATGTTAATCAAACCCATGACATTGTAGGCCGGCGCATAATTTGATACGGCTTCTAGTGCTTTTTCAACTTCTTCAATCGCTATCTTGAATTGTCTACGATAATAATACTCAGCAGCCAGTTCAGTATGAATTCTAGCACTTTCCTGGGCGCGATTCGCTAGTTGCTGCTTTGTTAAACTGCCTTCAATGGGTTGCTGTACACAACCGCCTGCTAATAGTGCAAGCAAAAATATAGAAAACACAAGCACCATTTTACTCATCTGACACCCTCCATTACAATTTGCCTTGTACGACGAGTCTTATCCTTCACTTGTCCTGCCAATTGACCACATGCAGCAGCAATATCGTCTCCTCGTGTTTTACGAACTGTTGTAACCAAACCAGCTTGCATCAATACGTCGCGGAAGTTTTGTATTGATTCCGATGATGAACGCTTAAAACCAGAAGCTGAAAAAGCATTAAAAGGAATTAAGTTAAATTTACATGGCGTATCTTTTACCAGTTTTACAAGTTCATATGCATGCGCAACGCGATCATTGACACCATCTAACATCACATATTCAAAGGTAATGAAATCTCTTGGTGCTGCCGGCAAATAGCGTTGGCACGCAGCCAACAATTCTTTGATCGGATATTTTTGATTAATCGGTACCAATTGATCTCTTAAAGCATCATTAGGCGCATGCAGTGATACCGCCAATGCAACAGGACAACGCTCACGCAACCGATCCATTGCGGGAACCAAACCAGAGGTACTTACTGTCACGCGTCGACGGGATAACCCATAAGCACCATCATCCAGCATTAAATCCAAGGCACTTACAACATTTTCAAAATTGGCCAGCGGTTCACCCATACCCATCATGACGACATTTGTAACCGCACGATTAGACGTCGACATTTGTTCACTATCATTCGTCTTCAAAGCATTATTAGCCAACCAGACTTGTCCAATAATTTCAGCAACGGTTAAATTACGATTAAACCCCTGTTTACCGGTTGAACAAAACGTACACGCTAAAGCGCAACCCACCTGACTGGAAACGCATAATGTGCCACGTTTTGCTTCTGGAATAAATACCGTTTCAATGCCGTTTCCTGCATCAACTGACAATAACCATTTGCGTGTCCCATCATCTGCTGTATGGTCACTAATAACTCGCGGTGGCTCAATGATTGCGAGTATTGAAAGTTTCTCCCGCAATCCTTTTGCCAGATCACTCATACCTGCAAAATCCGTTTTTCCAAATTGATGAATCCAGCGAAGTAACTGCCTCGCACGAAAAGGTTTTTCACCAATCTCAGCACAGAAATCAGCGAGTCCTTTTGCATCATAATCAAGCAGATTTTTAGTCACAGAAGCAATCCGAGCACTTAAATTTTATCGAGAATGAATATCTAATGTCGGAAAAAAACAGGCAATTTCAGTCGCAGCCGTCTCCGGCGCATCCGAACCATGCACAGCATTAGCGTCAATACTGTCAGCAAAATCAGCACGTATTGTTCCTTTGTCTGCCTGCTGTGGATCAGTTGCGCCCATTAAGTCGCGATTCTTTTTGATGGCATCCTCCCCTTCCAGCACCTGAACCATAACAGGCCCAGAAATCATGAATTCAACCAGATCATTAAAAAATGGACGCGCGCGGTGAACTGCATAAAACTGCTCGGCTTGTGCCCGGGACAGTTGTGTCATTCGTGCAGCAATAATTTTCAATCCATTTGATTCAAAACGTGAATAAATTTCTCCAATCACATTTTTTGCGACCGCATCCGGTTTAATAATCGAGAATGTTCTTTCAACTGCCATCAAATACTCCAATAAATTAGTAAATTAAGCGCGTATTTTACCAAAAAAAGCGCATGCAATCTGGAAAAAACAAACTGTATCATGCAAACATGAAACGATATTAAAGAAATGGCGGAGAAAAATACTTCAGACCTGTTACATTGACATCTTTGTATGACGCAAAACCTATTAGTGCTTATCAGCGAACGAAGAAACAAATAAACGCTAACTACAAAAAAATTAAATAGGCTAGTTCGCTACCTCAGCGTTATTACTTTTTTGTTATAGTCAAGCCCGTCTCTTGCCAACCCTCAAACCCATCACGGTAATACAACACATTAATCCAACCCCATTCCACTGCTTTCACTGACGCCATTGAGCTACCCATACAGTTTATTCCATTACAATAAAAAATAACGGCTTGATCTCTTTCCACGATCTTTTGCAGATTTTCGCTTGTAAATTCTTCGCTCTTAACTGGCAGATGATACGCACCTGAAATATGACCATTACTATAATCATCAATACCACGTACATCTATTAATACATAACCTTTCTCTACAAACAGCTCAGTCGTTGCTGTACTGATAGTTCGGGCACCCATAACTACTTCTGGCGCCAAATTGTCAGCTTTTGCCAAACTCAAAACCTGAAACAGCAAAAAAATTAAAATGAATAGCCGAAATAAATAATTCTTCATAATCTCAAACTCCTCAGTTGAATGGTTTTTAATAACCAACTACTTTGTATAAACGACTTTAGAGGCCAGCGAAGTGATTGACCGCTAAGTATGTAAGTCGGATAACTAGCCGTTTTCAAGTATCATAACTTGGTTAATCTTTAATCGGAACGTATTTGGCAAGAAATTGTTTCGTAGCAACTTACTGTTGCGTTTCTATCGTTTTGATGGATGGGGCCGAAAATATTGCTCATTGTTGTAAAACATACTATTGCAATTATCGCTAAACCAGGCTGGATAACCAAGTATCGGCACTGGCGTCAAATCGGCACTTAAAAACTTCTCACGCAACCAAACTTTTTCCAACATGCTGTCCACGGCAACGATCTGGTCGAATATTTCTTGTTGGAAGAAAGCTTCCCCCACATGGATCATGACGCTTTTACCTGTCATTCCAATGTATGGATTTAGGGCTTTTTCATACAATCCATGCCCAAAGACAAAAAAACGCATTGATGATAAAACTGCTTTACGTTGTTCCCAAAACAATTGTTTCCATTCATGATTCTTTAATAATACAAACAAATCTTTTTGACTACTGACAACGACCACCCCGGATTCATCAAACAAAGTAGCTGCATCACGTAATATGCTGCGCTGTTTCTGCTCATTTTGTAACGCGCGCCGCAGCTCATCATAGTGTATTTGATTTAGCACCGCTTTTGTCCGTGGAAAAGTCATCCACACTAGCGCATTAAAAAAATCATGCCAATTATTACTGCGTGTTTGAATCTCACCCGTTAGAAAAATCCTGGGCTCATATTGATATGAAAATTCCTGTGCTGATGCGTTCTGCGGTACAAAACAAATCGTTTTACCTGAACGCGAAGTATTGGATTTTCCTTGTATCTGTTGTAAAAATTGAAAATCAGCAATTAAAGGCCAGTTGGCAAACTTTCTGATATTTTCTTGCAACGGTTTAAATGGCTCAAAAACTGGAGAAAGATCCATAAAATCTGGATTCCAATGATTTATATCCACTTTATTGCAATATTTCCGTCACGGTAAAACAAGCATAATAATATAATGCGGTATTACCAAACCTATTAAAAATCAATATGAATCTTGATCGTGTAAGCCCAGGCACTGACGTTCCTAATGATTTTAATGTCATCATAGAAATTCCCATGAATGCTGACCCTATCAAATATGAAGTGGATAAGGAAACCGGGGCCATGTTTGTAGATCGTTTTATGTCAACATGCATGCATTACCCCTGTAACTATGGTTATATTCCACACACATTATCTGATGATGGCGATCCTGTAGATGTATTAGTCATTTCACCTGTACCAATCATTACCGGCGTGGTTGTCCGTTGCCGTCCGCTGGGAATGTTAAAAATGACAGATGAAGCTGGTGAAGATGCTAAATTATTAGCCGTTCCGATAACCAAGCTGTGTAATCTTTATGAGGGAATTCTATCCTATGAAGATTTACCTCAACTCATAAGATCTCAAGTCGCTCATTTCTTTGAACATTATAAAGATTTAGAGGAAGGGAAATGGGTAAGAATAGAAGGCTGGGATACTGTTGATACAGCCAAAAATGAAATCCTGGATGGCATTCAGCGTTACAATTCCGCAAAAGATAAACCCATGTTCTAATTTTGTGGAGTCGCTGATTAATTAATAATTAGCGACTCTTTCAGTAATAAAAATTATTCCGATTACATTCCTTTAATCAATAGAATATTAACAACAATCATAATTCCACCAAGAATCAACCAATTCTTTCCCGCTTTTCGAGCTTCCGGGTGTTCCTTTCTTAAATAAGTAAAACCCATAATGACACCAATGATTGGTAAAATCATTGTAAGAATAATAATAGCAATATTTAGTCCTCTAGATACAACTGGTTTATCAACCGCAGCATCCGATTTAAAATCAAGATCGGTGATGCGCTGATGATGTTTTGGTGTTGCTTCTTGCTCTACCTCTGCTTTAATCACCTTGTCATCTTTTGTTGAAGGCGTTAACGTTTCATCAGTGTGCACTTGCGATGTCGGGTGCTGTTCTTCCGTGCGGAGATTTTCATTACGCTTGATACTTTCAGCTTGATCGGTATTTTCCGTATCATATTTCGGGCAAACCATAACAAATCCTCATAGATTTATAATTAACTGGATATATCCAGCCTGTATATTTCACCAGTTTATTTATTTAATTCGACTTACAATATTTATAGTTATCGTAACAGAGCAAACTTACCAAAAATACAAAAAGACATTTGACCTGAATATTGCACCAGTACGTTAGATTTTGGCCTGTAAACGTTATTCCTGTTGGTTTTAAGCAAATTTTCAGAAAATACAGTTTGTACTTACGACTCACTTGCTGGTTTTTAACTTGCCCTGTATTGAATACAACGCACATGCGCTCTGCGCCGCAGAATAACTGCGTCTCCGGTCTCGAGCACGCTCAATTCAATACAAGGTGGCGTTTAAATTCCACCAACTGGTGCAATATTCAGGTTTAACGGTAAACTATTCAGACCAGCATCTTGTAGAATCATACAAGACAGCTATTTTCTTGACTACTGATTTTGGATAGACAGACAAAGTCATCAAATTTGAATCAGCCTAATTTTCAAGTCCGGCTTTCAAACAATCAATGAAGTTTTAGAATAGCGAACCACATTAACACACTGACTTTTATGGATTAATTGCGAAAGTAACCGTGTCCTCATAGGTCGCATCGAAAACATTATCCATATTATCATCGACGGCGAACGTGATTGTATAGACGCCCAGTGACAACTCACTGCCCGGACTATCCAAAATTGTAAACGCAGGCAAATTAACTAAAGGCCCACCAAATGCGCGAATTGGTGTATCTGAAGGGATGAATTGTAATTGATCATTCAGCCAGAATTCACCTGCCGGAGTAATTGCCCGTACCCAGTAATCTGCTTGATTTCCCTCACTTATACCAGGATCCAGCTTAACAACCAGCGATAAGTTCCCGCTCTGATTTAAGGTTGTTGTACCTATTGCATTATTGGCTGAAATTGCAACAATTGGATCCGGTTGTTTTTCAGGGGTTACCTCATCATTAAAAAACCATGAGAACATTGTATTAAATGATATACGGCCTTTCGTGATTGTAATATGACGTTGTTCTGGGTCGATAAAATTCCCAGTAATCCTACAAGCGGCAAAAGAAGCCTGATTATCAAAATCAAACACGATATCTGCCTCATCTGTAAGCCCATCGTAGCGTAAGGTCACGGTATAATCATCCGCTGTACCCGCCAACCCATCCAACCCACTCATCCCCAGTCGTAATGTTGCAACATCATCAGCTGCCAACGTACGCCGGGTCTCACCAGATTGGATACCCTGTTGCATCACAGCCTCTGTATTCTCAGCATTTAACAGCGCGGATACATCACGATCGCCATTTGCCACAAATTGATCACCAGGGGGAAGATCATTAATATCTTGGCTATAAGTTGTTTTATCGACAATATCCGCTACAGCAAAAGGATTATTGCTTGCAATATCAAACCAATGAAGATTAACGTCATCCCCACGCAGATCATCCGCAGAGCCAATTACGCCATCCACCCCGACATTAAGATCAAATTGATTGTTTGCACCCCTGGTCGAACTGGTAAAATTTTTATCATCACCTGCCAGCCCTGATTCAGAAGCTAAATTAGGATGTGCAAGACCAATACAATGCCCCAATTCATGCAATGCCACTGATTCAAAGTCAAACTGACTTCGTGGAACATTGTTATCAGTGGTTACAATATTTCCAATTGTTGGAACCAGAAAATTCCAAGTATTAATTGCGTTCTGGATGGAAGTTCCCATTAAATCAGCATTCGGAGACGTAGGTGAAACCCCAACGGTTACCACCAAATCTGCACCGAATCCGGCATATCCAGTTGGGTGAGTGATTGTGTCAACACCATTGACCTCATCAGCAAACTCAAATACTCCTGACTGTGCTGGATAAATAAACAGGAATAACACTGACGCCAGGGTAAGGAACTTAAAACCGATACGTTTCATTAATAACCGTTTATAAAGCAATCCCATCTGCATAACCTTAATTACTAATTATCAATTACAAATAAAGTTGGATACCCAATCAATCAAGCCGCTTAAGGTCATGCTGCGCCATAATTGACCGCAAATGTGCCTGAAACATTGTCAACGATTGCAGCATATTGTTTTTTGGATAACTTTTTGCATCCCAACTTAAGCTCGTCCACGCGATTTTTTTGCGTTCATTCCTATCACCACTACCGAACCCAATTGACTGATAACGGTTTGGATAAATCTCAAGGCGTATCTGCGATGTATCGGAAACACTGGAAAGTGTTGATAATGATTCCATGCGAAGCTTTCTCTCGCGTAGTATTTCACTACGTACTAACGCCTCCTCAAATGCCAGAAGATTACTGCTAATTAGTAAATGCCATATATTTTGCAATGCTTCGTCATTAAGATGCACACCATAATTTCCAGCTTGTTTCATATATTCAGGATAAAATATAAGCGCATATCCATTTTGATAAATACGAATTGAAACACCCTCTTCTGCTTGTGCTGAAGAATTTATCTGTTCCTGATAATGCACTAACAGATCATCAGAACTATGCAGACCATCTTGATTGGCAACCGCAGATCTCATTTCCTCTATCCCGGCAGCAAATAACCCGAAATAGAAAACAGCTGTCAATACGACAAATTGAGCGACCAATCGATGCAATGACATATTTTCTCTCAACATTAAGCGTTTAATATTCATTAAGCAGTAACTCTCTAACGATTTTAATCTATAAAAATGCAGTATTTTTCACGAGTAATAAGATATTTAACTGTTAATTTGGTCAATTGATAATTAGAAAACACAACGAATCAAAGTGATTAGTTATATATAAAAACAATTGCTTATTATCAC
>JAHZIU010000101.1 GCA_022601315.1 Betaproteobacteria bacterium | reverse complement strand
TAGCAACAAAAACCATAGCCGTCGCTTTAAATCCGCGAATTTATCTACTGGTTTATTTTTAATTCCTTTGATGGCCAATTTATATCCTTTTACATCTAAGAGACACTGCCGCCTGCAGCCTCAATTTTATTTTTAACACCTATAGAGACTGGTACACCATGTATATTTATTTTCTTACTTAACTCACCAGATAAATAAATTTTAATTTTTTTGGTGTGCGATGGTATTAATTTATTGTTTCTCAATACTTCAAGGTTTATATCGGTCAAATCTAGTAGATTTAATTCAGATAACCGGAGGCCATATGATTGCCGACTTTTCAACGCAGTAAACCCTCGTTTTGGTAGACGCCTTTGAATTGGCATTTGTCCACCTTCAAAACCTACTTTATGGAATCCACCTGCACGTGACTTTTGTCCTTTATGGCCTCGCCCACAAGTTTTTCCAGAACCGCTGCCCATTCCTCGACCAACTCTATTTCTTATTTTCTTAGAACCTGAAGCAGGTTTAAGTGAATTCAAATACATAACTTATTCACACTTTAAAAGATAATTTACCTTACGAATCATGCCCCGAATAGCAGCCGTGTCTTCAAGTTCAGACGAACTATTTAACTTCCTAAGCCCAAGTCCTTTAACTGTGGCGCGATGAGACTCTTTTGTCCCTATGATACTTTTAATTAAAGTTATTTTAATTGTTCTTGCACCATTTTTTGCCATTATTCACGCTCCAAAACTTGCTCGACTGTTTTTCCACGTTTAGCAGCAATATAAGCAGGTGTATTCATAGCACTTAGACCTTGCAAAGTTGCTCGTACAACATTGTATGGATTTGTAGAACCAATACATTTTGCTAGAATATTGCTCATTCCCATCACTTCAAAAATAGCTCTCATGGGGCCACCTGCAATAATTCCTGTTCCTTCAGGCGCTGGCTGCATATATACTTTAGCAGCACCATGTGTGCCAATTATTGGATGATAAATAGTGCCGCCTTTTAATTTTACTTTTATCATAGTGCGACGTGCCTCATCCATCGCCTTTTGCACTGCGACAGGTACTTCTCTTGATTTACCTTTACCCATTCCTACACTTCCGTCACCATCGCCAACAACTGTAAGCGCGGCAAAACCTAATATGCGACCACCTTTGACAACTTTTGTTACACGGTTGATTGCAACCATTTTCTCACGTAGATCATCATTTCTTTCGTCAGAACCCGCTGACTTATTGTTTGATCTTTCAATTTTGGCCATCGTTAAACCTTGATTTAAAATTTAAGTCCATTTTCTCTTGCTGCGTCAGCTAACGCTTTAACTCTTCCGTGGTATTGATAGCCTGATCTATCAAAAGCAATAGTTTCAATACCAATTTCCTTGGCCTTTTCAGCGATCCTTTTACCTATTAAAGAAGCTGCTGTTACATCATTACCTTTACTTACTGATTTTCGCACCTCAGGTTCTAATGTTGAAGCACTGGTAAGTGTTTTACAATTTTTATCGTCTATTAACTGTGCGTAAATGTGCGAATTTGTTCTATGAACTGACAAGCGTACTATCCCTAATTCTGCAATTTTAATTCTGGTCTGACATGCACGTCGTATTCTACTGTTTTTAATATTTCGCATTGTACTCTCAATTATTTTTTCTTAGCTTCTTTCAGGATAATAATCTCATCTGAGTAACGTACGCCTTTCCCTTTATACGGTTCAGGTTTACGGTAAGAACGGATTTCTGCAGCAACCTGTCCAACTTGTTGTTTGTCGATGCCTTTAATTATTATTTCAGTTTGAATAGGCGTCTCTATGGTAATGCCTGATGGAATAGTGTGATCAATTGTGTGAGAATATCCAAGCATTAAATTAATATTGGATGCGTTAGCTTGCGCTCTATAGCCAACACCAACAAGAAGCAATTTTTTTTCAAATCCTTCTGATACACCTTTTACTAAATTTGCCACAAGAGCCCTAGTTGTTCCAGACATAGCATTTGCATGTTTAGAATCATTTAAAGCTTTAACATTAATGTAGGAATCATTTATTTCTAATGAAATATCATTTGAAATACGTTGTTTTAGATTGCCTAATGGACCTTTTACTGAAACCTCTGAAGGAGTAATTGTAACTTCAACATTTGCAGGAACAGGAATTGGATTTTTACTAACGCGTGACATTTAGTTAATACCTCTTAAACGACTAGACATAAGACTTCGCCACCAACTCGAGCAGCACGGGCTTTTCGTTCGCTCATTACACCTTTAGAGGTAGATATAATAGCAATACCAAGTCCATTTAGTACATTTGGCAGGTCGTTACTTGATTTATAGATACGTAATCCTGGTTTACTTACGCGCTTTATTGTTTCTATCACAGCCACACCTGCGTAATATTTTAAATCGATCGTTAGATTACTTTGCGCACCATTCTCACTAGCACTATAATCTTCAATATAGCCTTCTTCCTTTAGAACAGAAGCAATTGCAACTTTTGTTTTAGACAAAGGCATAGACACTTTTGTTTTTTTTGCCAATTGCGCATTTCTTATACGTGTTAGCATATCTGCAATTGGATCACTCATACTCATAACAGCACCTAATTCATTAAACAAACAATATTAAAAAAGCACTTATATTTAGTGCCTTGAAGATTTCTATAGCAATAGTTAGTATAAACGATGTGACTTGATCTATAAGTATTACCAACTAGCTTTAATTATTCCAGGTATTTTCCCCGCCATCGCAATATCTCTTAATTTACTACGACCCAGGCCAAATTTTGAATAAACTCCTCTTGGGCGCCCGGTTAGAGCACAACGATTCCTTATGCGAACTGGACTCGAATTACGTGGTAAATTTTGTAACTCAGATCTAGCTTGAAATTTTTCATCTTCACTACTTGAAAAATCATTAATTATAGCTTTTAGTGCTTCGCGACGTTCAGCATATTTTCGTACCGTTTTTTGTCTTTTTATATTTCTATTGATAATAGCCAATTTTGCCATTATAAACCTCAGCTTTTAAAAGGAAAGTTGAATGCAGATAATAACGCCTTAGCTTCAGAATCGTTTTTTGCAGTTGTTGTAATTGAAATATTCATACCACGTAATGCGTCAATTTTGTCATAGTCGATTTCAGGAAATATTATTTGCTCTTTTATACCCATATTATAATTTCCTCTTCCATCGAATGATTTAGCTGATATTCCTCTAAAGTCTCTTATCCGAGGAATCGCAATAGAAATCAATCGATCTAGAAATTCATACATTCTTCCACGTCTTAAAGTAACCATACATCCAATCGGATATTCTTCACGCACTTTAAAAGTTGCTATAGATTTCTTAGCACGTGTTACGACAGGTTGCTGTCCTGAAATTTTCTTTAAGTCTGACAGCGCATGATCTATTACTTTTTTATCAATAGTAGCTTCACCTAATCCTATATTTAGTGTTATTTTGCTAATATATGGAACTTCCATTTTGGACTTATATTTAAATTCATCCGTTAACTGCTTAGCAACAGTGTTCCTGTAATATTCTTGCAAGCGCGCCATAAACTTCTATTCCCAAAATTAGGTTTCAATTAATTCGTTATTTGATCTAAAAACACGTACTTTCTTTTGCTCGTCGTTTATTATGAAACCTACTCTATCAGCTTTCTTTGACGCAAAATTGTAAATAGCAACATTTGAAATATGCAAAGGCATTTCCTTTGCGATAATGCCACCAGCCGCACCAGTCGATGGATTAGCCTTTTGATGTTTTTTTACCGCGTTAACACCTTGAACAACCAAATGTGAGGAACCTGACAATCTCAAAACAGAACCACGTTTTCCTTTATCTTTGCCAGCAATGATTATGACATCATCACCTTTTTTTAATTTTCGCATATCTCATCCACTCTACGACTAAAGAACTTCAGGGGCTAATGAAACAATTTTCATGAATTGTGCGTTACGTAATTCTCTCGTAACTGGACCAAAAATACGTGTTCCTATCGGCTCTAACTTATTATTCAACAAAACTGCTGCATTACTATCAAACTTCAAAAGAGAACCATCTAGTCGTCGCACACCTTTAGCTGTGCGAACCACCACTGCAGTATAAACCTCGCCTTTTTTCACTCTACCTCGCGGTGCAGCATCTTTAACGCTGACTTTTATTATATCCCCAATACTGGCATACTTTCTCTTTGAACCACCGAGTACTTTTATACACATTATGGATCTTGCACCAGTATTATCTGCAACTCGAAGTATTGATTGCATCTGAATCATATTTATTAACTTCTTTCTTTAATGTTTATACGTGATTCTTAATTTATCGATTTTCTTTTTTGCAAACTTATTGATTGTCAATGCCTAAGCACAAACGCAAAACTTTCTGTCATAGAAAACCGTGCATTGTACATCTTTAAACAAACTAAAACAAATATTGTTTCTTAATTAATTCTCTTTTATCGAACCAAGAAACAAACTTTATTATACAACTGTACCTTTGGAAATTAACTTTGTAACTAACCAACTTTTAGTTTTTGAAATAGGACGACATTCTTCAATTACAACTTTGTCACCAACTAAATATGTATTTGACTCATCATGCGCATGATACTTTTTTGACTTTGAAATAATTTTTCCATATAAGGGATGTTTGACCCTGCGCTCAACTAGGACTGTAACTGTTTTATCAGTTTTATCACTGACAACTTTCCCATTTAATTCGCGTTTTAATTTTGCATTAGTCATGATTGTTTAATTTTTGAGTAATTACAGTTCTCACTCTTGCGATGTCTCTTCTGATTTTCTTAAGTTGCTGTGGATTTGATAATTGCTGGGTTGCAAGCTGCATTCTTAATCCAAAGTGTGCTTTAAGAAGTGAAATAAGTTCTTTATTAAGCTCAGGTATTTTTAGCTCACGCAATTCACTAGCTTTCATTACGATCCACCAATTTGTCTGGTTGTAAACATAGTCCTAATTGGTAATTTTGCCGCAGCAAGTCTAAACGCTTCTCTAGCCAATTCTTCATTAACACCATCCATTTCATATAACATCTTACCAGGCTTAATTTCTGCAACAAAATACTCAGGATTACCTTTGCCTTTACCCATTCTAACTTCAGCAGGTTTATGAGAAATCGGCTTATCGGGAAATATTCTAATCCAAATTCTTCCACCTCTTTTTATATGCCGTGTCATGGCTCGTCTAGCCGCCTCAATTTGGCGCGCAGTAATTCTACCTCTTCCTATTGCTTTTAAGCCAAATTCACCGAAGCTAACTTTAGCCCCGCGTGTTGCCACACCAGTATTGCGACCCTTTTGCTGCTTTCTGAATTTTGTTCTAGCTGGTTGCAGCATCTTTGTCTCCTGATTCCAAACCTTCACTATCCGTTGCTGTAGCAGCTTTAGCTTCGTCGTTCTCTTGCGCTACTTTACTTTTATTAGCATTTCCGTCCGGTTTACTTGTCTGCGTAACTACTTTAGCTAATGAGCTTGATGTTTTTTTATGTGTTTTCTTCTTTTCATTGTCAGATGGATTATGGGTATTCAAATTTGCGCTTTGATCATTTTTACCAAGCAATTCACCTTTGAATATCCAAACTTTAATGCCAATAATTCCATAAGTTGTTTGCGCTTCGGACGTTCCATAATCCAAATCTGCACGTAGTGTATGTAAAGGAACTCGACCTTCTCTATACCACTCTGTTCTTGCTATTTCAATTCCATTTAAACGTCCAGAACTCATGATTTTGATTCCTTGCGCACCTAAGCGCATAGCATTTTGCATAGCCCTTTTCATAGCACGTCTGAACATGATTCTCTTCTCAAGCTGTTGAGCTATATTATCTGCAATAAGTTGAGCGTCTAATTCAGGTTTTCTAATTTCTTCAATATTAACGTGAACAGGTACTCCCATTCTCTTCTGCAACTCTTTCCTAAGAACCTCAATATCTTCGCCTTTTTTTCCAATAACAACCCCTGGGCGTGAACTGAATATTGTTATCCTTGCATTCTTTGACGGTCTTTCAATTAACACTCTACCAACGGATGCATGCTTCAACTTTTCTGACAAAAAAGCTCTTACTTTAATATCCTCTTTGAGCATATCAGCGAAAGTACTCCCATTGGCATACCATTTAGATAACCAGTTCTTCTGTACCGAGAGGCGAAAACCTGTTGGATGAATTTTTTGACCCATACTTATTACTGCCTTCTTTTATTTATTAAAGCCAAAGTTATCGCCAACTGTTAGCGAAATATGACAAGTAGGTTTAACAATTCTGTTTCCACGTCCTTTTGCACGCGCACTGACTCTTTTCATAGATGTCCCACGATCAACAAAAATAGTCGATATCTTAAGCTCATCTATATCTGCTCCATCGTTGTGCTCAGCATTCGCAATAGCAGATTCCAAAAGCTTTCGTATTATCTCCGCACCCTTCTTAGGACTAAAATTTAAAATATTTAAGGCCTTATCAACAGGTAACCCGCGGACTTGGTTTGCAATTAAACGCCCTTTTTGAGCAGATAATCTAACGCCTCTTACTACAGCAGTTGTTTCCATCATTAATCCTATCGCTTTGAGCCTGCTTTTTTATCGCCGGCATGGCCTTTAAAGGTTCGAGTTTGCGAAAACTCTCCAAATTTATGTCCAACCATATTCTCGGTTACAAAAACAGGCACATGCTGTTTGCCATTATGCACTGCGATTGTCAAACCAATAAAATCGGGCAGTACTGTAGAGCGTCTAGACCATGTTTTAATCGGTCTTTTATCATTTGAAGCTCGCGCCTTCTCAATTTTTTCGATTAAATGCGTATCGACAAACGGACCTTTTTTTACTGAACGTGCCATTTATAATTATCCTTTCTTAGAATAACGATGACGAACTATCATCACTTCAGTGCGTTTATTGGAACGTGTTCTGTAACCTTTAGCTGGTTTACCCCACGGACTAACCGGATGTCGCCCACCCGATGTTCTACCTTCACCGCCACCATGCGGGTGATCAACCGGATTCATAACAACACCACGTACTGTAGGTCTAATCCCACGCCATCTGGTTGCTCCCGCCTTACCTATAGAACGCAAACTATGCTCTGCATTACTAACTTCACCAATCGTCGCTCTACAATCAACATGAACTTTACGAATTTCACCAGATCGTAATCTTAACTGCGCATAATTACCATCTCTTGCCTGCAATTGCACTGAAGCACCGGCCGACCTTGCTATCTGCGCACCTTTACCAGGCAACAGTTCTACACAGTGAATAAGTGTGCCTATGGGAATATTACGTAAGGGCAATGCTTCACCAGGTTTAATTTGTGCATTTTTTCCACTACTTATCTGAGCACCAACTGACAAACCTTTTGGACAAATGATGTAGCGCCTCTCGCCATCTCTATAACAAACTAAAGCAATATTAGCAGTCCGATTCGGATCGTATTCAATTCTTTCAACAACCGCAGGAATGTTATCTTTATTACGTTTAAAGTCAATGATCCGATAATGCTGCTTATGTCCGCCACCACGATGTCGCGTCGTGATTCTGCCACTATTATTACGGCCTGCCGTATTCGATTGTTTTTCAATGAGCCCCTTGCAAGGCGCTCCTTTATACAAATCTTTATTGACAAGCCGCACAACTGCGCGTCTTCCTGGTGATGTTGGTCTTAATTTAACGAGCGCCATTACTTAGCCTCTGTTTTTGAAAAATCAGTAAAACTTAATTCTTGGCCTGATTTAATACTCACAATTGCCTTCTTCCAGCTATTTCTACTTCCCATAAACTTGCCAAACCGCTTTTTCTTGCCTTTAACATTTAGTGTTTGCACACTTTCAACTTCAATTTTTTGCTCTTTCCACAGCAACTCAACAGCTGCTTTAATTTCTTGCTTTGTTGCGTCATTTAAAACTCGAAATACAGTCTGATTGTGCATTTCACCCAAGAAAGTCCCTTTCTCAGAGACATAAGGTGCTTGAATAATTTGCATCAAGCGTTCCTGACTTATTGCCGTTTTCTTCATGAAAGTAATTCCTCAAACCTCTTAATACCTGCAGATGTCACTAAAACTTTTTCATATCTTAGTAAACTGACAGGATCAACATTTTTTACCTCTACCACCGAGACAGCAGGGATATTACGTGATGAGAGATGTAAATTATCATCCAGCTCGTGGGTTATAACCATAACATCTGCAAGATCCAAATCATTTAGTTTTTCAACCATTTCTTTAGTTTTATTACTAGTCACATTAAATTCATCAATTGCTAGCAAACGCTCGTCTCGTATCAGTTGAGATAAAATAACCGATATCCCAGCTCTATACATTTTTTTATTCAACTTCTTTGTATAGTTTTCGTCAGGGCTATTCGGGAATATTCTTCCACCGCCTCGCCAAATAGGGCTTGAAGCTCTACCAGCACGTGCACGACCCGTACCTTTTTGTCGCCAGGGTTTATGGTTTGATTTTGAAATTTCTGATCTGCCTTTTTGCGCCCTAGTTACGCTTCTAGCATTAGATAAGTATGAGGTAACTAACTGGTGCACCAATGCCTCATTGTAATCTTTATTAAAAAGGCTATCGGATACCGTTAAACTACCGATTTCATTATTTGTCTCACTAATAAGCCTGAGTTCCATTACTTGTTTACCTTCTTACTATTAATTATGTTCATCAGTACTACTAGTTGGCTACTATAAATTTTATGCTAGGTCGTATAATTACATTTCCACCTTTAGAACCTGGCACCGCACCTTTAATTAGCAACAAATTTCGACTGTCATCAACTTTAATAATCTCAAGATTCTGAATTGTCCTTTTCACACCACCCATGCGTCCAGACATCCTTTTTCCTGGAAAAATTCTTCCCGGATCTTGCGCCATTCCAGTT
>JAHZIU010000100.1 GCA_022601315.1 Betaproteobacteria bacterium | reverse complement strand
AACAGTACCCGCATGATTTCTATTTTTACAGGTCGTTTTTATTTCCCGAACCCCCATTTCCTGGATTCTTCCCCAGTCATGCGTCACGATAATGGAAGTCAGTGAAAGTTCTCGCGTCAGTCTGACTAACAAAGACATGACCTGATCTGCATGAAAGGGATCTAATGCAGCAGTCGGCTCATCCGCCAGCAACAATTTTGGTTGATGCGCCAGTGCCCTGGCAATTGCGGTTCGCTGCCGTTCGCCAATCGATAATTGATCGGGCTTACGCTCAAACAAATGATCAATTGCCAATAACGCACACATTTCTAAAACAAAGTCATTCACCTTATCAAGTCCTAAGATCGAACGCGACAAAGTAATATTTTCTATGACGGTAAGATAGGGAAGCAATCCGCCCGTTTGCAATACGAAACCCAGTTGCTGAGAACGCAAGCGAGATAATTGACTCTTTGCCCCATTTGCCCAATACGCAGAGACATCATGACGTCCAATAGTAAAACGGGACATTGCGTGGGGTTTAAGAATCAGACCAACGATTTCCAACAAGGTACTTTTACCGGAGCCACTGACCCCGGTCAGCGCAATAATTTCCCCTTTTTCCACGCTGAGACAAGGCACTTCCAAAGTAAATGAGTGTTCTCCCAGTCCTCTTCGATGCGAAACTGCTTCAAGTTTTAACATCAGCACCTACTAATTTTATATGGATAAAATAAAATCAGATTCGGTTTAGAAGGGTTAGGGCAACATTTCAATCGGTACGGGATAAACATAATCTGCTGGATCACTCCCCTCAGCCAGAGAAACCCAGCGGTCACTGTCATCATTACTATACTCATAATACTTTAATTTTTTATTCAGATCTTTAAGTATGGCATCCTGCTGATGCGGGCCTAGCTGGGCCCAGGCTTCCTGGTCAAGGCCCAAAATAAAACTATGATAGGGCAAATCTTCTAAATACTCCCCTAATAAACCAAGTTCGGATAATTTAGCATTTTTTGATTGATTGATTTGATTGGGATCTCTACCGAGCGTTGCCGCGGCAGAACGCAACTGGCTGAAGAAGTTATCCGGGCTAATCATGCCTTCAAGCACCGCATCAGTAATCGACTTCACCACCTGATACATATCGCTTAATTGATTTTTAGTCAGTAACACCCTAACCTCAACCGCTTTTTTTGTTGCGTCTTCAATGACGGCATCACTGATCCAGGCGTTAAACACAGGTGGCACTTTGACGCCACTTTCCCGTCCCAAATATGACAACTGCATGGCGTGCCCCATTAAAGCAATATCCTGACTGATTGTATTTGCTTTACTCGTGTCTTTGTCTTCACTTTGGCCAAAGTCTTGATCCGCAGTTTTCGCACTACCAGCCACTGATTTACCTTGATACGCATTATTGACCAAGTTAACCACTGATTCGGCCAAGTCGTCCACGATTCTGCCAAATTCATCCACCGACCCCATATCGACTGGATAATATAAGGGTTTCTCCAAAAGTGGCGATGATGACAACACTTTATATTGCGCTTCGGCCTGCTGATGGTTTTTTTCCCCTCGAGATGTTCTTAAATGCAAATTGTAAATCGCAACACCCCGGAATTTTGCTTCTTCTCTCACCTGCTCGGCACCAAACCCGGTAAATGACAACGGATTATCGCCATCTATCGCGCCCGCATCAGTAATTAAAACAATATACCGGGCACCAAATTCAGTCCATTTAATATTGCTTAAGGCATCCATTACCCCGGCATAACTGTCTTCATTAAATAAACTACTCGAAACACGGGCCGCCTTTAAGTCTGCAACTTTTGCCAGAAAATCCTTTCCGTCTTTTACTTCAACAGGATCAACAAACATTTTAGTAGTGTACTCAAGACCTGGTACTGCATCGACATTAGAGCGATAGGCCACTAATCCGAATTTTATTCTGTCCGATAGTCCCTCTTCGTCAATTTCCGTATATATTCGTTTAACAGCATCCTTAGTCCTGTCAATATAAGGCCCCATGGAAATAGTTGAATCAATGACAAAAACCACAGCCGCTTTAAAACGCCTCAATAATAAAGATGGGCTGTCATTATTTGAATTTTTCTGTTTGTCAAACTGACTTACAGATGCGACTTCAAGCATCGTACGTTCACCTGTTTCAGTATAGACCTCTTCCGCTTGCAAAATTGGTAACAGATAAAATTCTTTATTGATATCAACCGGCTTGTCCGGCTCAATTGAAACAATTCGTTGATCAGCTGAATCAGCCGTGATTTTTTTTCTAATGGGTGCTATTTCAGCTGCAGGTGATTCTGCTGTTAAAATCTCCTCCAGGTCGCTTTTATCTTTAAAAAACAACACACGCTCTCGTCCCGCAGCATGAGAAAAAGCCAATGTCAGTTGTTGCTTCCAGGGCGTTGTTACATCCGCCGATATCCAGCCTACTTTGGTACCTCGCGAATCCGGCCCAACCTCGATCCACTCCTGGTCTGATTGTTGTTTTCTTTGGTAAACATAATAACGCGTGAATGCAGCCTGCTGCACTCCGTTTTCATCACCTAATTTCTTATAAACAATCGCGCCGGGTCGCGTTAACACCCTTTGATAAAGTGTTTTCTTGCCATCCATCAATAAAGGTTGTTGATTGGCTAATACCTGATCTTGTAATCCCAAGCACATCAACAAAGAAAGCATTAAAATCCTGGCTGACATTTGCATGATTATTTACCCAGTGTTATTTTATATTTTCAAGTAATTCGGCGGCATCTGCACTACCGGCTTCGGCAGCTTTCTGATACCAATATGTCGCTGTATCCTTATCGGATTGGTCTATACAATGCCCTTCCTGAAACAAATTCGGGTCGTATAATTTTGCGTAGGTTAGTGCTATTCGAGCATCTTCGCTTTTGTGCCCACTATGCACCAGCAACCGCAAAGCCGCGTCACAACGCTTCGTTTGAATCCATTCAGTAGCCTGAGTCAAAATAGCTTCAGTGTTTGGCTGGGTTTCCATAAACTGCTGCAGCAATTCGAGATCACTTAAGCCATGATCCACTGTGCTCGTTTCAGCGATGCTATTTTGTTCCGCAAAAGGAAACCATTTAAAGAACCAAGCGGCACCCAGCACAAGTCCAAGTAACAAAAGCACTAACAAAATTATACGCCTGATTTTGTTACCGGAAGAAGCACTGGCAGTATCTGGGATAGTATCAGTTTCAGAAAACTCTTGAGCTGTGTTTCCAGATTCAGACGCTTGCTCTTCTTGCTGTGCTTCTACCGGCGTCGCAACACGAGATTCCGTTACATCGGACAGCACATCGTCGGAATCACTCAGAATAAAACCTTTTGCAAATGAGGTGGAATCTGGTGCACTACCGGAAGCACTGGAAGCTAACACTGCGCCATCTATCTTCATTGTACGCGTTTCTGTATCCGAACCACTTTTCAAGGTTACCCGATAGGAATTATTTGGCGCATTGACAATAGGGTCAACCAAGGCGGGGCCAACATCACCTTCAAACACGCCATCATCACTGACCGCCATATTTTCCAGAGACTGCCACACCGGAATCGGTTCCCATTCGCCATCCGCCCCCAAATGTTTCTCATCCTCGCTCCGCTGAATAGCCATTTGTGTCTGGTCAGGATTATGATGCCAGCCCGTCACTTTTAATAAAGCAAAGCCGGGCTTTCTTCGTTTGGGAGAGCGTGTTTGTGCTGTTAGCTGTATTTTTGCCATAGGTTATTGTTAAGTCTATTTACTTTCAATCACAGACATTAAATGCCCCAATGCTTCATTCTGTTCAGGCGTAATATCCCGGCCTGCACTATGCCCAGCATTTGCCACAATCAATTTTTCCAATGCCAACAACCAATCCATTAAATAAATTTCTGTATAGCGAATGGGTTGCTCTTTGATTTCCGGTAAACAACCAGCTTTAATTTCAGCCGCCGGCGCAAACAATTTTCGCCCCGGCTGCACAGAACTTTCCGGACTATCCTTCGCTGCCATCCAGCTTACGCCCAAGGTTGAAAGAAATTCATTCATGATGGTGCTCACCACTAAGACCTGACGCTCAACCAGTCGTTTACGCATCGCCGTCGTCTGTAGTTCGGCTTTGTTTATGGCTTCAATCAATCGTTGCTCCAACTGTAAGCGATCTATCGCCGCAATTAATTCATCAACTAACAGTTCTATCGATTTTTTTGAAAAACCTAGAAAATTCACCAACTCCATTCGATCAGGAATTTCACGTAAATGTTTTACCCATTCTTGCATGACCGCACGAACAAATAGTGTACTGCCGCTACTATGTTCAACTTTTGGCGCAGACGATACTTCACGAGAAGTCGCCTTATCAGCACCGGAGAAATCCGTGTTTAAGTCGAAAATTGACGTATCTATCTGTACCGCCTGGTTCGTATCTTGTCCATTCTCAGTTGAATGTTCGACTTTATGACTGTCCATCCCTGCACGCAGATAGATTGAGCGAAAATGTTCATTCACGGGTTGTAGCTGAAATAATAGTTCACCAATCAGCGGCGCCCTGCTCTTTAAGCTCTCGATGATTTCGCTGGCAATTGCTTTCTTCTTCTCAACCTCACCGGCACCCTCAGCTTGAAAATAATTCCCAAAACGCTTGTTAATCAAATCATCAACAATGCCTGTCACCTGTTCTTCAATGCGTGTCAGCTTAATGTCCAGATCGGCCATACCGGCCACTTT
>JAHZIU010000099.1 GCA_022601315.1 Betaproteobacteria bacterium | reverse complement strand
GTTGGTTTTTCCGTGACACGTGAATATTATGTTAATGATGCGGGGCGTCAGATGGATATCCTGGCGCTTTCAACATGGCTAAGATATTTGGAATTAAACGGTATACATATACCTTTCCCAGAAAATGCTTATCAAGGTGACTATGTTAAAGTCATGGCGCAATTAATATATCAGGCACATGCTGCGCGTTATGTTCATCAAGCAGATTTGTTATTTGAGGGACAGGATATTACCGCAAAAGCAACAGCAATTAATACAGACGAGCAATTAGACCGATTGATCGCCAATACAAAAAAGATATTGGGTGAAGATTATGCGTATGTTCATAACTTTGTGTTGACAGAACAACTCGGAGATTGTCGTAATGATTTGTTGGAATTTGGTGTAACGTTTGATACTTGGTTTTCCGAGCAATCTTTATTTGATAATGGTTTGGTCGCACATACTGTACAGTTACTTGAGGAAAAGAAGTTTTTGTATCAACAGGATGGCGCTACGTGGTTTCGTTCAACACAATTTGGTGATGAGAAAGATCGTGTGGTGCAACGAGAGAACGGTCAGTTTACTTATTTTGCTTCTGATATTGCTTATCATTTAAATAAGTTCGAACGTGGTTTTGAGCAGGTGATCAATATTTGGGGTGCAGATCATCATGGTTACATCGCTCGGGTAAAAGGTGCACTGCAAGCATTGGATCTGGATCCACAAAAGCTGGAAATAGCTTTGGTGCAGTTTGCTGTACTTTATCGAAATGGTATAAAGGCATCTATGTCAACGCGTTCGGGAGAATTTGTTACCTTACGTGAGTTACGTCAGGAAGTTGGAAAAGATGCAGCGCGGTTTTTTTATGTGATGCGTAAAAGTGATCAGCACCTCGATTTTGATTTGGATTTGGCTAAATCACAGAGTAATGAAAATCCAGTGTATTACGTTCAGTATGCGCATGCCCGTGTTAGTAGTGTTTTGGCGCAATGGGAAGATGGGGATATCGCAATGCTGGCAGATGTCAGTGCGCAAGCATTGACAAGTCCAGCGGAATTGGCATTATTGCAAAAGTTGATAGATTTTCCTGATGTTGTGGAAGCATCAGCTAGAGAATTTGCACCTCATCTTATTGTTTTCTATCTCAGGGAACTGGCAGGCGAGTTTCATAGTTACTATAATTCAACCCGTTTTCTGGTGCCGGAAATACCGTTACGACACGCTCGTTTAGCGCTTATAGTTGCTGTTCAACTAGTAATACGTAATGGGTTAAATTTACTGGGTGTCAGCGCACCGGAAAAAATGTGATTGAATTTTTTAGAGGATATTCATGAGTCGAGATTATAAGACCCGTAAACCTTCTACAGCTAAAAAGAATGGTGGCTCGTTGATCTGGGGGATTTTGATTGGCTACATGCTTGGTTTGATGAGTGCAATTGCTGTGTGGATGTATTTGGATGGGGCACCTAGTCCATTTGTGCCAGAGGAAACTGCACATCTGGATAAAAGCCATGATAGTCAACTTATACTAGGAAAGACGCCTGAATCTAAAGTTGAAGAGGAAATGGCTAAGGTAGAAGAAAAACCACAGTTTGACTTTTATAAGATTCTTCCGGGTATTGAAGAACCTGTTAGTGAGCAAGCCTTCACAGAAGCAGTGGAGCAACCACCCCCCACCCCAAGTGCTGTTGCCAATAATCTAGAAGGCAATAATGCTATACCAAACAATACTGCATTGGAAAAATACTATCTGCAAGTCGGGTCATTTAGAAAAACGGATGATGCAGAGAATCTAAAAGCAAAACTTGCGTTTCTTGGTGTTGTGGCGTTCGTTCAAACTGCTGACTTATCAGAGAGAGGGATTTGGTATAGAGTAAGAGTCGGGCCATTTACGCAAAAGACTGAGGTTGATAGAGTGCGTGCTTCGTTGCAGGATAATGGTATTGAAATTCATTTCATAAAAGTACGCAACAACAGTTAACTGGGCGCTATCATTGATAACTTGTCGTTTGTATTGTAAGTGTCTGTTTTGTATTCAATTGTTTTTCTTGGGAGAAAGGATGGATATCAATAGGTTTTTTATAGCAATTTTCTTACTGTTGAGTATTGGGTTTGTAGGTTCATCAATTGTACAAGCGGAAATTGTTCAAGGAAAGGATTACACCGTTTTAGCGAATAAGCAGTCGACACAGAATGAAAGTGGTATTGAGGTTATTGAATTCTTTTGGTACGGCTGCCCGCATTGCAATAATTTACACCCACATATAAAAGCATGGCTGGAGAATATTCCTGAAGATGTGGATTTCCGTTATGTGCCGGCGATTTTTCGTAGTAATTGGATACCAGGCGCTAAAATGTTCTATGCAATGAATGCTGTTGATGGTGCCGAGATATTGCATGACAGAATTTATGATGCGATACATCGTGACAAATTGAATCTTAATGATGAGTCAGTTTTATTTGGCTGGGTGGAAAAGCAAGGTGTGGATCGAGAGCAGTTTGTGGGCGCATATAATTCATTTTCCATACAAAATCAGGTTGCGAGATCAACACAAATGACGCAGCAATACAAATTATCAGGTGTTCCCGCATTAGTAATAGATGGTCGATATGTCACCAGTGGTAAACGCGGCGGTACACCGCAGGACACAATTCTGGTTTTGGATAAAATACTGGAAAAAGTGCGTCAGGAAAGAGAAACGGAATAACGTAGTTTTTATTTTCTATTAAATTATAAGCATGGTCATAGAAAAAATAGTATTTGGCGCAGGTTGTTTCTGGGGGATAGAAGCGACCTTTCGACGTCTTAAAGGTGTTGTTGATGTAACATGTGGCTATGCCGGGGGACATTCTGAGAACCCAACTTATGAGATGGTTTGTTCAGGAAAAACCGGTCATGTTGAAGTAGTAGAGATCGTATTTAATCCTGCCGAAATTGCATTGGAGACACTGTTTGATAGTTTTTGGCAATGTCATGATCCGACAAGTAAAGACAGGCAAGGTGCGGATAGTGGTACACAGTATCGTTCTGTCATTTACTTTTTTGCCCCACAACAAAAAGACATAGCGATGCAATCAAAGAAAACGTTACAGCAAAGTGGTCGACTACATGCGCCGATTGTTACAGAGATATTACCGGTTTCATGTTTCTATAAAGCAGAGGAATACCATCAACGCTACTTTGAGAAACATGGGATAGGCCATCATTAGTATCAATTATCCGCTTTCTTTGTCGATAATATAAGAGTCTTTTAACTTTAAATGAGCGATACCCTGGGAAATAGAAAGTTTTTGTTTTTATATGACAGGTTGTTTATTTAATTACTTTATCTAATTTACCGTGATGGTATCAACTCATACACAAGAACTTACGAAAAACGCTACAGACACATCGAGTCGTTTATCTGTTGATAACTGTTATCCCTTGTCCACAAAAGATAAATTACTCGAAGCCATTAGTAATGACCCGGATTTGCCGGCGCTTGGTAGTTCTATATCACGTATTGTGCAGCTATCATCCTCAGATGAGGAGTCTATACGCAAACTTGCTTATTATGTGCTGTCTGATGTTTCATTGACGCAAAAGATTTTACGACTAGCTAATTCTGTAACCTTCCGTACTGCATCAAACATAGTAGTCACAAGTATTACTAAGGCTATTTTCTTGCTTGGATTTAATACCGTTAAAACATGTGCGTTGGCAATGCTGTTAGTAGATGGTATGTCAGGTAAGCGGGCCGAACATGTGCGTGCAGAGCTAACGTATGCTTTGGCAGCTAGTATGGTTGGTCGTGAGCTAGCAAACCAGAGCTATTTCAAAGATGCCGAGGAAATTGCAGTTGCTGCTTTGTTTAGAAATCTCGGACGCTTATTGCTGGCTGCATATGATCAGGACCAATATCAAGTAATGATGACGCTTATCAAGGAAGATTCTCTTACACCTGCACAAGCTTCGATGCAAGTGTTGAATTTTAGTCTTGAGAGATTTTCTGAAACTATTCTAGAACAATGGGATATTCCATCAAGCATTATACAGGCCATTAAAACAAAACCAGGTAGGTTGAGGGTACCAAAGAGTCATCAGGAATGGATGCAGCAAGCTGCAGAATTAAGCGAGAAAGTGGTTCCGCTTATCTTTCCAATAGACGAATCTGCAGACGCAGATCTGGAAGAGGAGTTGTTGTCGCGCTTTGGCCAAGCATTCGAAATGGACAGGCCAAAGTTACGTTCGTTAATAACCAAGGCGGCTAATGAAACAAGGGCGCTCGGCGCTAATGCGCAATTAACATCTGATGATGACAAAGAAATCAGTGTGGACGCAAAAAATTTAGGTGCGGAAGCCGTCGCTGAAGTGGATATCTTAGGCGATTTAGTTTTTGAAAGTGAAAAACCTGATGCTCCAGAAATCATACAGTGCCACCCAAGTGGTAAACCATTTAATGCGGATGCGTTATTGCTGGCAGGTGTGCAAGATGTGACAGAAGTCATGGCTGTTGGTGAATATAAGCTGAATGACTTGATTATGTTGGTGCTGGAAACACTTCATAATTGTCTTGGTTTTCGTTTTATTACACTTTGTTTGCGAGATTCAAGCAAGAATCAATTTCGAGCACGTAGTTCGTTGGGGAAAAACAATATGCATTACCAAAAAGATTTTGTTTTTTCAGCTGTACTATCTGATGACTTATTTTGTTTGTCAATGGAAAGGAATGTTGATCTACTTATCTCGGATACGACTGTGAAGAAGGTTCGTAAGTTGAGACCACAGTGGCATATTGATTTGTTACCAGATGCAAATAGTTTTATAGTACTACCTTTAGTAATCAACAAAAGTCCAGTAGGTTTGGTTTATGCAGACCGTGAACATAAGGCTCCAGAAGGCATTACATCTGAAGAGATGCGGCTTATCAAGACATTAAAAGGGCAAGTGCTCGCTGCTTTGAATAAAAAATAAACATGACTACTAATACAGGTTGTTTATTCATTATTAGTGCGCCTTCCGGAACGGGAAAGACTAGCCTGGTTCGCGCATTACTCAAAACTGATGTTAATCTTAAGTTGTCAATCTCACATACTTCACGTCCTTTACGTTCTGATGAGGTGGATGGGCGCGACTACCATTTTGTAAGTGAAGAGATATTTAAACAAAAATTGTTGCGTGGCGAGTTTCTGGAAAGTGCAGAGGTTTATGGTAATTTGTATGGCACCTCACAGACTTGGATAAATGAAACCATGGCCGCTGGGTATGATATCTTGCTTGAGATTGATTGCCAGGGCGCAACTCAGGTACGAAAGATCTACCCTCAAGCAATCGGAATATTCATTTTGCCACCATCATCAGAGACATTGGCAACACGATTAAAAACACGCGCACAGGATGAATCGACCGTGATTGAAAAGAGACTGGCAGCAGCACGTGAAGAAGTTAGCCACGTATGTGAGTTTGATTATGTTATTATCAACAACAAGCTTGAAGAAGCAGTGAACGACCTAACATGTATTGTACGGTCGGAGCATTTAAAAAAAGAACGCCAGCTTGTTGATCAGCATGCATTAATCACACAACTAGAATCTACAGATCTTTAATGTCCGCAAGCTGTTTACTGCGCGACTTTTACTTGTATTGTTACTAATTAGAGGCAAAAATCATGGCACGTATTACTGTTGATGACTGTTTAAAGAAAATTCCAAACAGATTTGACATGACGTTAACTGCGACAACCAGAGCAAGACAATTGGCGGTTGGTTCAGCCCCTATGGTTGACCCAGCTCGGGATAAACCCACAGTAATTGCTTTACGCGAGCTGGCTCAAGGTAAGATAGATATTGATATTCTAAATCCTAAGAATATGTAATTTTCGCAGAAATACTTGAAATGTATCAATCGTGTTGATGCAATAAAGGGAATCGTAAATCTTACATGGAGCATGCTTTCCTAAAAGTATAAATATCTTACTAATAATCTGTTCGGTAAATGATTACCTACAAAATTAATTAATATCAAATGCCTGATGCAGAACTTCTGTTTTCTGAAACATCTAAATATCTTAAACCCGAAGATATTATGCAGCTTAAGAGTGCTTATGCATTCGGCCAGGGTGCTCATTCTGGTCAATTTCGCAAATCTGGCGAGCCGTACATATCCCATCCTTTAGCGGTTGCCAGAATTCTCGGTCAACTGCGTCTTGATGCGCCAACACTGACAGCAGCGTTACTTCATGATGTTGTTGAAGATACGCATATTTCTAAAGCCGAAATCAGTGAAAGATTTGGCCAGCCGGTCGCTGAGCTGGTGGATGGTGTTTCTAAACTCGATAAAATTGAGTTTCAAACTCAAGCTGAAGCGCAGGCAGGAAATTTCCGTAAAATGCTTTTGGCAATGGCACGTGACGTACGTGTCATACTGATTAAGTTAGCGGATCGTTTGCATAATATGCAGACGCTTGAAGTAATGCGCCCAGAAAAACAAAGAAGTATTGCGCGTGAAACACTTGAAATTTATGCGCCGATTGCGCATCGTTTGGGACTCAATAAAATTTACCAGGAATTATTGGAGCTGGGTTTTCGATATTCCCGCCCAGTCCGCTATAAAGTGTTGACTAAAGCAACGAAAGCTGCGCGGGGCAATCGTCGTGAAGTTGTCGGTAAGATTCTTGATGCGATCAATGCCAAATTAGCAGAATCAAAGCTTGATGCAAAGGTTAGCGGACGTGAAAAGCATCTCTATAGCATCTATAATAAAATGGTTGAGAAACATCTGACATTCTCAGAGGTTCTTGATATCTATGGGTTTCGTGTCATTGTTTCTGACATTCCATCTTGCTATGTTGCATTGGGCGCATTACATAGTTTGTATAAACCCATTCCCGGTAAATTTAAAGATTACATCGCTATCCCCAAAGGAAATGGATATCAATCCCTACATAATACTTTGTTGGGGCCATTTGGCATTCCTATAGAAATACAAATCCGTACAACTGAAATGCACCGGATTGCTGAAAATGGAGTGGCTTCACATTGGCTCTACAAGAGCGCTGATACAAATCTGGATGATTTACATATAAAAACCAATCAATGGTTACAAAGCTTGTTGGAAACATTGAGCGATACAACAGATTCTTTAGAATTTTTAGAGCATTTAAAAATTGATTTGTTTCCAGGTGAAGTCTATGTTTTTACGCCGCAAGGCAAAATTTTAACCTTGCCAAGAGGGTCAACGGCTGTTGATTTTGCCTACGCGGTGCATTCTGATATTGGCAATTGTTGTGTGGCAGCTAAAATTAACGGTGAAAATGCGCCTTTACGCAACGAACTTAAAAGTGGTGATCGTGTGGAGATCTTCACGGCACCTTATGCAAAACCGAATCCTTTTTGGCTAAGCTACGTTGCAACAGGTAGGGCGCGTTCGCATATTCGTCATTTTCTCAAGACAATACAATATGATGAATCGGTTGAATTGGGGGAACGTATGCTTAATCAAGCATTACTGTCACTCAGTATCGATCCGGAAACAATTAATGAGACACAGTGGGAAAAAATAGTACGAGATTGTGGTCTGAAGTTCAAACAGGAGTTACTGGCTGATTTGGCGCTTGGCAAACAATTACCAGCTGTTGTTGCAAAACGCTTGGCTTTTCCGGCAGAGTCATTTGCACAGGAGCGTGTTGCAAGTGATCCAATTACCATTATGGGTACGGAAGGTTTGGCGGTGCAGTTTGCAAAATGCTGCCATCCGATTCCAGGTGATATTATTGTTGGACAATTTAAAAAGGATCAGGGGTTAGTTATTCATACTCATGATTGTTCGATTATTACCCATAGCAAGAAAACTTTGGATAATTGTTTGGATGTGACCTGGGGCAAAGACATCGCAAGAACTTTTGAAGTGAATATCAAAGTGATTGCGGCGAATAAACATGGCGTTTTGGCGAGGATCGCTTCAGTAATTGCCAAAGTAGAATCAAATATTGACGATGTTGGGATGGAAGCTGAAGATGATTACACTGCGATGCGTTTTGTTTTACAAGTTAAGAACCGTTTTCATCTTGCACAAGTAATGCGTGGTTTAAGGCATATTAAGGATGTGGTGAAAATTATTCGAACCAGAGGTTAACTCTCTTTATCGGGTCGTTCCTGATGGTCAAATTTATTGTCGTGCGACAAATAATTCAACAAATTCATCAACTGCTGTTGATTCTAATTGTTGCTGATCTTGAAACAAATTAAGAATAGCTTGTTGTTGATTTTCCAGGAAACATCGCGCTAGATTCGTGATGAATTTCTTTTGTAATAGCGGAATGCCCTCATGACGGCGTTTCTTGTGTCCAATCGGGTATGCAACGACAACTTCTTCCAGCTCTGAATCGTCCTTAAACACAACATGCACACCATTAGCGATCGCGCGTTTATCTGGGTCGTAATAATCTTTGGTGAACTGTTTAT
>JAHZIU010000098.1 GCA_022601315.1 Betaproteobacteria bacterium | reverse complement strand
CCATCACGATAAAAAACTGCATTATATTCAACCGGCTGATCAAGCGCATCACGCGCTTGCGGCTTAAAATTTTGCCACGAAATATCAATCCAACACTTTCGCTCGCCATCTATAAACACAAATTCCTCAACATCAATAATCGCCATATACTGCATACTGCGAATCGGAACAAACAGATTCTTAGTAGCACACCGTGCCAACAACGTAATCGCCAAATTATATGTAGTGGCAGGCAATTGACGTGATTCACGGTTTATCTCAGGTTCTCTGTAACAAGTAATTTCCATATGTCATCATGTTTATAACTAAAATTAACCATAACCATCTTTAGCCTGAATATTGCACCAGTTGGTGGTATTTAAACGCCGCCTTGTATTGAATTGAGCGTGCTCGCGACCGGAGACGCAGTTATTCTGCGGCGTAGAGAGCATGTGCGTTCTATTCAATACAGGGCAAGTTAAAAACCAGCAAGTGAGCCTTAAGTACAAACTGTATTTTCGAAAAAATAACTAAAAACCAATAGGAATAATGATTACAGGCCAAAATCTAACGCACTGGTGCAATATTCAGGATAGCTATCCGGGCAATTCATTTTCAACCAATTTAACCCAGTAGGCTGCACCGAGGGGTAAAATTTCGTCATTAAAATCGTAATTTGGATTGTGCAGCAGGCAGCCACTTTCTGAGCCACCATTGCCAATCCAAATATAACAACCCGGTTTTTTTTGTAGCATAAAAGCAAAATCTTCGGACCCCATGCTGGGGGTGGGTGCCGTATCGATACAGCTGACACCAGCAACAGCAGTTGCAGCCTGGATTGCGCTGGCTGTTTCTTCCGGGCTATTGGTAGTCACTGGATAACCAGGGTTTTCTGGATTGATACGAATATCAACATTGATATTGAAGCTATTTGCGACAGTTTTGGCGTGATGGCAGATGCATTGTTCCAATTGGACACGAACGGAATCTTTGAAGCAACGAAATGTTCCTCGTATTACTGCCGAATCGGGTAGCGCATTCCAGGTATTGCCACCATGAATTTGGGTGACGCTGATCACCGCAGCCTCGGCTGGATCAATTTGGCGGCTGACAATCGTTTGTAATTGTGTGATTAAATGTGCTGCAGCAACCAGTACATCATCGCCCAAATGTGGCATAGCGGCATGGGTGGCATGACCATTAAGGTTGATTTCAAAGCAATCAAACGAAGCCATCATGGCCCCGGTTTTAACGGCGAAATGACCGGTTGGAACATCTGGGAAATTATGCATGCCGAAAACCCGTTGTGCTGGAAATTGTTCAAACAGACCTTCGCTAATCATTTTGTGGGCACCGGCTCTGGCTTCTTCTGCTGGTTGAAAAATAAAATAAACTGTTCCGTCAAAGCGACCATGATTGGTCAGGTAATGGGCTGCACCGAGTAGCATGGCACAATGCCCGTCATGGCCGCAGGCATGCATTTTTCCGTCATGACGGGATGCGTGCTCAAATTGATTTTGTTCCTGGATAAATAGCGCATCCATATCGGCACGTAAAGCGATGCTATTGGTACTATTGCCATTGCGTAAAACGCCAACAATACCGGTTTTTGCTAGGCCGTGATGTACTTCGATACCGATCTGTTGCAGTTGCTCGGCAATTAACTGAGCCGTTCCTGTTTCTTCAAATGCTGTTTCTGGATATTGATGTAATTGTTTGCGCCACCGAGACATGTCGGCGTGTAATGCTTTAATTTCCGGACTAATGTTCATCGTCAATAAATGAGCTATTTTATTTTGCCATAATAGAACCAAACGGCAGTGAAAGAAAGATTTTCGACGACACCTAACATAATGTGGAAACCCTTATGGCTGTTTTCTGATGCCTTAGTAATCATGGATAGGTGTAACTCGATTGAATGCCAAGTGGCAGACCTGAGAATGTATACAGGAGCAGGAATGCCGTCCAGGCAATAAGAAAGGTCACCGAGTAGGGTAACATCATTGCTGTTACGGTGCCGATGCCTGTGTTCTTCACATAGCGCTGGCAGTACACAACCACGAGTGGGAAGTACGGTAGCAGTGGTGTGATGATGTTGGTGCTTGAATCACCGACGCGGTATGCTGCTTGTGTCAGATCTGGCGAGATTCCGAGCTGCATCAGCATAGGTACGAAGATGGACGCAAGAAGCCCCCATTTCGCACTGGACGAGCCAACAAATATATTGATGAATGCAGTGAGTAGCACAACACCGACGATCGTAATATACGATGGCATCGCGAGCGCTTTTAATGCGGCGGCACCCTGCAGGGCGAGCAAAATACCAAGATTAGACTGGCCGAATGAATACACGAATTGCGCGATAAAAAACATGATGACGAGGTAATAAGCCATTTGGTGCATGGCATTCGTCATTCCTTCGATTACGTCTTTGGAGCTTTTCACGGTACCAGCTGCAATACCGTACACATAACCCGGTATGATGAACATCAGGAATATGAGTGGAACGATGGAACGCATCATTGGTGCGTTACCGCTCGTAAGGTCGCCCGTTGCATCCCGCCATGGTGAATTGGTCGGCCAGGCTGTAATGATCAGGATGACGATGCCAAGTAGAAAAACAATTCCTGCTGCGTGCAACCCTTTACGCTCGTTCGGTTCAAGCGCTTGCATGGTTGGCAGATCTTTGAGGTTGCCGTCGACTTGGGTACTTTTCAGTCGTGGTTCAACAATTTTGTCTGTGACGTACCAACCTAAACCAATAATCAGAAATGATGAGGCTGTTGTGAAAAAATAATTGTTTAGCGGGTTGAGCACAATACTCGGATCGAGAATCTGAGCGCCGGCCTGTGACAAACCTTGTAATAAGGGATCAAGCGACGACGGCACAAAATTCGCTGAGAAACCACCGGATACACCTGCAAAGGCCGCAGCGATACCGGCCAGGGGGTGTCTTCCTGCTGCATAAAAAATAACACCACCTAATGGTATAACGAGCACGTATCCGGCATCTGCGGCTGAATGGCTGACAATGCCAGCGAAAATAACCATAGGTGTCAGCAACCGTATGGGTGTAATACTCAGTAGTGCACGTAACCCAGAATTAATGAAACCTGTGTGTTCAGCAACACCGATGCCAAGCATTGCGACAAGCACAACACCGACTGGGTGGAAATGCGAAAAGTTGGTCACCATTACTGACGTGAATTCAGTGATCGCCGATCCCGATAAAAGATTGTTGACGACAAGCAATTCATTAGTGCGCGGATCAACGACATTAAACGTGACAAACGATAGTAGCCATGACAACACCCAGACAGCGAAAAGCAATACGATAAATAACATTGCCGGATCAGGTAGCTTGTTACCTATTCGCTCTACCGATGCGAGTATGCGTGTGGAAAGTTTGAGTTTTGATATTTGTGCTTCATTAGACATGCAAATCACCTGTATTCTTATTCTATGTTTCTAATCACACAACCTGTACCATTTGCGAGGATTGAAAGTTTAACGCTTTTCATCAGCGTGTATACCCTGTACCCATCGAAAGGCTCTTTTCAATTCTGCTGTACCATTGGCTTCATACCATCGTCCATGTGAGAGAATGATTTTTTCAGGTTCCCAACACAGCATTATTTCTACAGCTTTGCGTAAAGATGCGTGACGCCCCCAATAACTTAGCTGCAGATCAATTGGAAGTTTGCCATCTGGGTCCAGGTTGCCTGCAAGCTTCATCAGAAACCGTAATAGTGGTGAGTTTAACTTATGACTTTCAAAATTCTCGATTAAATCAGCAAGAATCAGTGTGCGGGATGACTTATGAAAGAATACAACTTCTTCAAGGACGCGACTTCCTCTGACGATTAGCTGCTCAATATCTTGGCGCCATGCGTTGTCAGACTGGTTTGTTAGATCACGATCAAAGCGCCATCCCTGCATCTCAGCTGGCAAGTGGGAACCCGGTGAAGCCCACTTTGTCGCTTCAGGATAAACCTCTCCCCATTCTCCAATCCACCAATAGTGAATTTTATTCGGCGAAACCAAATGTGCTACTGATCCTAATGCGTCAATCTCTTGCCTCAACGTTTCATTTAGTGCGATAGGTGAATGCACAAACAAATCACCTGATGTGAGTCGAATGATTGTCATTCGAGTGGGAAAAGGAATGCCCTTGAATATAATATTTGGGCCATCAACAATCCAAATATTCTCATCAACTAACTTAAGAGTCTGAAGAGGTACATATGTTTCCATTAGAAATCTACAACGTTATTATTGGCATGGCACTATTCTAATATAGATAATGGTATGAGATCGGGGTGTGTAGTTGAAAGCGTTCAAGATAATTATTGATATATTATAGAAAAAAGCAGATGAAGCAGCGTAATCTAAAAGCCCAACATTAGTTGAAATCATAATTTGTCTGTGGAATATTTAATTTGCGAAGATTCAGGCTAAAAATTAAAGTGCTTATCAAGAAAGGAGTTGTATATAAATGAGATAAAAATTTTTTAAATAGTCCAGTTATAGATGACGATGACGTTACTATGACCAAAGGGGTCGTTAAGTGTATTAAGAATATAAAAATCAATGAAAGTGGAAACCGATATAAAATATACGAGATAAAGCTCACTTGCCTGCTAGGTTAAGTCGGCACTAGCATTTCTTCAACTTAAATGATTATTTTCAAGCGAAGCAAAATTTAAATAACCAATTCGAGGAGCACTTGATTGGTAAAGAGCGAGTCATTTATTCCGCTAAGAATGATTCAACTAAGAATTTCATGGCTTTTGATCAGGCACTTAAATTACTGCCTGATTATTTAGTACGAGATATTCGAAGACTTCGAAGGCACATGACTGAAAAAAATTATGTACATTGATTGTAACTTCGTAACATGACGATTTAATTATTAATAAAGTTGGTTTGGCAGCTACGTGGATTATTTTATTTGGCTGGGAAGATTATGCATCTGCAAATACATCTGACTTAAATTTGGCTATTTTCTATTAGCTAAAATCTGAAAATGGCTATAGCCCTATAAGCATTAAATCTGTAAAAAATGTTAAAACAATTAACTACATATATACCTGAAAGGTAAGTATAGTACGGAGTACAAGATTAGTTGATTTAATTGATGGATTGAGTGGCCTGCATAATCGAACACATGCACAGGTGAGAATAAATAGTTTCTATTAACTAGCAATGGGTTTCTTTATTGTCTTAATAAACAATAAAGAAACATTAATCTTCAATATCTTAAAATTCAGAAGGGAATCTATGGATTATAGAGAAAGCCATAAACAGCGAGGCGATACTTACGATGAATATCTAATGCATGAGCCAATTAGTGCTTATATGACAAAAATTGAAATCCAACTATTGAAGAATATTGTCCCGTCATTATTTCCTAACGCACAACCCAACTATTTAGATTTTGCATGCGGCACCGGTCGTGTCACAAGCATTGTTTCTCCACTGACTAAATCGTCTTTTGGCGTTGATGTTTCTGACAGTATGTTAGAAAAAGCAAAAAATAAATGTCCAAATACTGAATTTATTAATATAGATATAACAGAAAAAAATTTAGACATAGAACCTGTCGATTTAATTACTTCGTTTAGGTTTTTCGGGAACGCGCAAGATTCATTGCGCTCAAAAGTATTAGCTGAACTGAATAAATCCCTTAAAATGGATGGGTATTTGTTGATAAATAATCACCGTAATCCATGGAGCACACAAAACATGCTCGGGAGATTAACTGGTGGTACAAATGAATTAGATTTATCACCGATTAAATTTAAGTCACTATTAAACAAGAATGGCTTTAGGATTAAGAAAACTTATGGAATTGGTGCTTGGATTTTTATGTACTCATTAGCGCAACCAAAGTATTTAGATTCAAAATTATCCAATTACCTGGAGTTGTTTTCCAAATTACCAGGCGCGCACTTAATTGCCCCAGATGCGTTGATAATTGCGCAAAAATATAAGTAAGAAAAGCCTGTCATAAAGAGTTAAGCGATTATCTGAATAATAATAGGTCGGCGAATGAATTTTTAGATGAGCTGATCTGGAACAGCAAAAGCTCGGGTGCAAACAAATAGGTTGGCATCCGTAGGAAACTTTGGCAATTGTTTCTGAAAAAGACAATGAAGCTTCGTTGCTACAAAGTGCTCTTTATTTTTCATGATTTTTTAGGGGTTGATCGTAAGATCATCCCCGTTATGGTAAAGAAAATCCCCGGTGCTTTGCCATATTCCAAGATTCATCAAAAGTCAGTGGAATACATAATCATGAATTTTATACGCAAACACCGCGAGATGAGGAAGAAAAAAACTTTAAAGACTGGCTTGCCGCTACACATCCAAATGTCACATTGCTACAGGATGAAACTATTTGTATAAATGGTGTTCATTTTTTCGGTGGCACTATGTGGACGGATTTTAATAGTGGAGATTTTCAAGAGATGGAATTAGCTGAGCACCAATTAAATGGTTTCAGGTTAATTAGAAACTCCGACCTGTCAGTTTTCAAACCTGTTGACATACTTAAATTGCATGAACGCTATGTCGAAAATCTATTGAATTGGTTTCAAACGGATTTAGCCGGACCTCGTGTCGTGATAAGTCATCACGCCCCAGTCATCAATTCTCACACTCAATTTCTTGGTAGCGCTTTGACACCTGCCTTTAATTCACTGGGTATGCCTGGCATTATCAAGAAACACCAATCTGATCTGTGGGTATATGGGCACACGCATGAATGCGACAATCAGAATATTGGAAAAACACAGATTATCTCGAACCAGCTTGGATATCCTAACCGCACGGGAGGATATGAGTGTGCAGGTTTTGATCCCTTCGGAAAAAATATTGATGTGAATTTGACCTGACAGTTAAGCGATTATCATAATTTTAGCGGTCTTCGCTTCATATTGATTTGGGCTTTTATATCCTGCTGGAAATAATTATCCAGTACAAAATTTGACTTTTTCGTCAATTTGGCTTGGCATTACCTTATCAAGTGCTGTCATACTTATATCATTAAGTTTGAATGCTCACCTGCATTTATGGGCGACATTACTTTCATTTTTTATTGCAGGCCAAATAATGACTGAATACGAACTACTTTACTTGATTATTGAAAGGCGTAATGAAGCGATAAATTTGTTGCAATGGTGGGGTGCAATATCAGTCGGTGTTATTGTGGCTTCTCATTTTGCTGGTCGCACACTTAATATTTTCATAATTACATTGATGATTAGTTTTTATGTTTTCTTTTCTCTTTTTGTGATTCGGATGGCTGATGCATTATTTGATCAGTTGCTGATGGCTTTTTCTGATTTGGTAATTTATGCAGAACAAGCCGCTGCTATATCAAATCAAGCTAAGGCAGTGATTCAGGTGCATTTAACCGGGCGGTTATCACAATCAGCGATTTATTTAAGTGTGGTTTTCTATGGACTATCTATTGGAACATGCAGCTATCCAATTTGGCGATATCTGAAAATGCGCAGGCTTGGTGTAACGGGTACACGGCCGACTTGATTTACGAAAGTCCTGTGGGTTTGATTGTCAGCATGGCCTGCCTTGCCAGTAGTACTGTTATGTATAATCAGACTGTTTGATGCCAAACACTTTCATTCTGTAAGTAAGTGTGGACGGTTTAATTCCCAGCAATTCTGCTGCACCGTCTGTGCCTGATATCCGCCACTTTGTGTAACGAAGGACTGAAACTAAATTTTCTTTTTCTTTTTCTCGAAAAATTGCATCGCTAACAAACGCACCATCGTCAGCGGCTACTGGTGCCGAGGAATTCGAGGAATTCATTGTTTCTTTGTCGTTAGGCATCGCGATATCAAGCCTGAGTCGATTACCTTTGGTCAAGATGACTGCTCGTTCAATAACATTTTTGAGCTCTCTGATATTACCCGGCCAACTGTAGTTACTTAAACTGTCAATTTGTTGCCGGGTTAATGTTAAAGTTTCACGTCCCTGCTCTTTGCAAACGTTATCCAGAAACTGTATCGCCAAGGAACCAATATCTTTACAACGCTCCCGCAGTGGCGGTACTTCGATCGGGAAAACACTGAGCCGGTAATACAAGTCTTCACGAAACCGTCCAACTGCGACTTCAGCTTTTAAATCACGATTAGTTGCTGCAATGATGCGAACATCGACTTTAATGGTTTTATCATCACCCACACGTTCAAATTCGTGTTCTTGCAATGCACGCAGTAATTTGCCTTGCAAATCTAAAGGAATTTCACCAATTTCATCAAGAAAAAGTGTGCCACCTGCTGCCAGATGAAGACGACCGATCCGATCACGGTGAGCGCCAGTAAATGATCCGCGTACATGCCCAAAGAATTCGCTTTCAAAAAGGTTTTTAGGAATTGATGCGCAATTAACTTTTACAAGTGGTTTGTCCATCCTGGGACTATTCGCATGAATTGCCCGTGCAACCATTTCTTTGCCAACACCTGATTCGCCCAGAATCAAAACACTGGTTGGGGTTTTAGCAACTGCTTCAATCTGGGCAAGTGTACGTTTTAAGGCTTGGCTTTCACCGATGATTTCGCCAAAGTTAATAGTGACATTAATTTCATCACGCAGATAGTCACGCTCACGTTCAAGCAAGTCTTTAAGCGCCTTGATTTGATCATAGGCTTCTTCACGTTGTTTCTTGCTTTTATTGCGTTCAGTGATATCACGAAAGACAACGACAGCGCCTTTTAATTTGTTGTCTTCACGAATCGGAGTGCTGATATATTCAACAGGAACCGATGTTCCATCCGTATGCCAAAAAAATTCATCATCGCCCTGGTGTACTTTGCCATCAGTAAAAGCCGCATAAATAGGACATTCACTACTTGGATAAGGTGTGCCATCAGGATATGAATGATGGTGAATTGCATGCAATGATTTGCCAATGACATCATCGCTTCGCCAACCTAGGATCTGAGTTGCTGCTTCATTAACAAACGTTGTATTTCCTTTGGCGTCTACGCCATAAATCCCGTCTCCAACTGCATTTAAGATCAATTCATGTGTAGTTTGTAATCGATTTAGTTTGTTAATTGTTCGGTTATATTCTGTTGTTTCTGTAAACACCAATAATGCCGAAGCCTGTTTATCCTGGGCTTGTTGTATACGCCACGCTGATAACAATCCTTCATGAATTGGTTTTGCCGAGCCATTTTCAACTGATAATGTTGTTGGTCTTCCACTTATCATATTGTCTTGATGCATGACCTGTTTAATTTCGTCTATCAGTGTGGAATCATTCTCAAAATCAAATAATTTCTCTAAGGGTATTGTGTTTGTTGTTGAGGCAGCTGCGGTAGTTAAGCCCAAGTGTTCACGCCATATCAAATTAATCTCTCGACAAACAAATTTGTCATCTATCACCGCTAGAAATAGTGGCGCGTCTCGGAACAATAAATTAAAAGTATTAATCATTTGGTGTGCCTTTCAACTTGATACTTTTCGGAAAATGCATTTACAAGTTGTTTCGGCGTCCAGTGAGGTGCGGAGGAAATGCACAGGAAATATGAAATTGAAGGATTATCAAAGCGTCTCAGTTTTTTGTGAATTTTATCACAAGATATTGTAATTTTTAAATTCCTGTGGTTTGGGGGAATATGCTAGTTGTGCAAATTCAATGAGTTATAAATTGGCATGAAAATTGATATAACTAGATTAAGAATGGAACTCCTAGCCAAATGGCAAAGAGACTTTCTTAACATGCTAATTGTTCAATAATCAGGAGAAAAAAATGATTTCTTATCAAAGGAAAATGATGCTCATCGCCCTACATGCCATTTTTATCGTGGCATTCAGTTATACATCGATAGCCTTTGCGACAAATGGAAACGACGAGCATGCTGTAATGAAAAAAGATTCGGATGGAAAGGTTAGTCAGGAAGATTTTATTGAGCACCATAGATGGATGTTTGAGAAAAATGACGCAAATAAAGATGGCTTCCTTAATAAATCTGAAATGAAAGCATTGCATAAGATGGTTAAAGAGATGCATAAACGCAGCGAGGCACATTAATTATTAATTTTTTCAATTTTTAGTTTCGCCCTAGTAATTCTTTAACTTGATATTTACGGATATAGCATTCATAAAATATTTCGGTACAAGATGTATCTGTAAAGAAATCTAATGTCGTGAGTGACGCTAGAAAGTTTTTTATCCGTAGATATCAAGTAAGCCATGTACCAGATCTAAGGAAAATTATAATTATGATAATAACTAAGCTGTTTTTTTCGCCATTTACAATTGTTTTGGGAGCAATCGTAAAGGTGCGTGGGTGGCAACTAAGAGGCTGCCTGAGTATGGTGGCATTGAGCTTTGCATCACAAGTTTTCGCGACAACAACCACAAATGATTCAACGGCATTATCAGCTGACAACATTGCGTCAAATGTTTTTGATATGTCAAAAGTCCCGCCAGTAACTCCAATGCCACGCCCAGGCTTATTTGGTATAGGGCCAACTGGCCCAGGCTATTTTTCTGTTTGGGATATGCTTACTGGAAACAAGCGTGAGAAACCACCACGTTCCCCATATGCACGTTTCGCGCTTCTTCCAACCTCAGCTTTTGATATTGATTTTCGTTATCTGGATACGCCAGGTTATGAGCCAGACTTATTTGATCCGGTTAAAAGAATACGTCTTGGTAATGATTGGTTGCTTTCTTTCGGCGGTAGTTTCTGGTATCGGCATGTACGCGAAACCGACAGTCGATTAAACGCAGCCGGCACCAACAATAGTTTTAATTTGATTCGTACGCGTGTTCATGCTGATCTTTGGTATCGTGACCAAATTAGACTGTTTGCCGAGTTGATTGATGCGCGTTCTTTTAATCCCGATTTAGTGCCACTTGCTACCGATAGAAATCACACAGATATGTTGAATTTGTTTGCTGATATTAAACTGGCTGATACTAAAGATGGCCACGCTTATCTGCGTGTTGGGCGGCAGGAATTGTTGTATGGGTCTCAAAGATTGATTGCGCCGCTTGATTGGGCCAATACAAGAAGAACTTTCCAAGGGGTTAAGACATTTTGGCGTACTTCAAAATTTGATTTGGATGCCTTTTGGGTGCGGCCAATGGATACTGAGAAAGGTCAATTTGACAATTGGGATACGCAGCGGAATTTTTACGGACTTTGGGGCACCTATAAACCCAAGCAAGGTCATTTAGCTGATTTTTATTACCTCAGTTTAGATGATGATAGAAATGTATCCGCAGCAAATGTAGCACAAGGAAATATTATGCAAGGTGATTCCATTGTGCATACCTTAGGCAGTCGTCTTATTGGTAATTTCGATCGTTTCTTATATGAGTTTGAAGGGATGTATCAATTTGGTGAAAGATCCAATCTAAATGTTTCTGCTTTTGCAGTAGCTACAGGGGTGGGCTATAACTTTGAGCTACCAATGAATCCAAATGTCTGGATTCGATATGACTTTGCTTCGGGTGACGGTAATCCGCAAGATGGCAATAGCAATACTTTCAATCATCTCTTTCCTTTTGGGCACTATTACTTGGGTTTTCTTGATCGGGTAGGGCGACAGAATATACATGATATCAATGCGCAAATTACGTTACATCCGCAACCTTGGTTTACGTTTATTGCGCAGTATCATCGTTATTATTTAGCCAATAAGCGTGATTTCTTATATAACGCCGGCGGTGCTGCTACACTTAGAGATATCACCGGTCAATCAGGTTCACATGTTGGAGATGAGATGGATATTCGTGTGAATATTCATGTTAGTCGCCATAATGATATTTTGGTTGGATATTCAAAGTTGTTTGCGGGTGATTTTTTAGAAAACCAAAGGCCAGGTATTGCACCGGACCTCTTCTATGTGCAGTATAACTTTCGTTTCTAACAGTTTTTGATTTTAAGCAAAATTGTATGGATTACCATATGCTAGTATTCCTCAACTTTGAGCCTATAGTGACAGTGAGTTTTTCAGTTTGGTCAGCATGGCAGAATTTACTAGCATTGGCCGTTTCTTTTCAAGAGCTCATATACCGCCAGTAACGCTGCAACTATCAATATTAAATTACAGAAAAACTGACCTGGAGCTGACCTTAAATAGTGAGGGAAATATCACAAGTGATGCATTTTATTCTGATTGGTTTTCTTTTTATAGCTCATGGCGTATTCGCTGCTGAGAATGTGACCGCTTTAGTGCCTGATACCATGGCCGAACGTGTCAAGGCATGTACCATTTGTCACGGCGAAGAAGATAAGCTTGGGCGTGATGCTTATTATCCGCGTATTGGTGGGAAACCGGCAGGTTATCTTTACAATCAATTGCGTAATTTTAGGGATGGCCGACGTTATTATCAACCGATGGCAATCTTGCTCGAGAATATGACCGATGCTTACCTGTGGGATATAGCTGAACATTTTTCTTCATTACAATTTCCTTATCCGCCACCTGAGCAAGTCATTATCTCGTCTGATGAAGTTAAATTAGCAGAACGGCTTGTATACAACGGTGACCCTGCAAGAGATATACCGGCATGTAGTGCTTGTCACGGTGATATATTGATGGGCGTGGAACCTTTTATTCCCGGTTTGTTAGGTTTGTCGCGAGCGTATTTAACTGCTCAGATGGGCGGTTGGCGTAATGGTGGGCTAATGCGTGGAAAGACGCCGGATTGCATGTCGGAAATTGCTAAACAATTAACGGATGAAGAATCCAATGCGGTTACAAAATGGCTGGCTATGCAACAAGCATCTGGCGACCCCAGTGCTTCATCAGCGTTGTTGTCGGAGTTGGCACATCGCTGTAGCAGCATTGTTATGGATAACGGAGCAATAAAATGAAACACACAATATTAGTTAATAAGTACAAAAAAATTGTGGTGTTTTGTAATTTTGTACTACTGATGTTTGTTGCAAATATTGTGCTTGCAGAAATTGTTGAATCCAATGTCACTGCAACAGTGCAGCAACAAACACTGGGCGCTTATCTGACACGCGCCGGTAATTGCAAAGGATGTCATACTGCTAAAGGAGGAATGCCATTTGCGGGGGGGCGTCAAATATCAACATCATTCGGAGATTTCGTTACGCCCAATATTACGCCGGATAGAGAAACAGGAATTGGAGACTGGAGTCAAGAAGATTTCTGGCAGGCGTTACATGAGGGTAAATCGCGGGATGGTCGATTGCTTTATCCTGCATTTCCCTACACAGAATATACCAAGGTGACAAGACAGGATGCAAACGCAATATTTGACTATTTGCAATCTTTGCCATCGGTGCCGCAGATAAATCCTCCCAGCAATATACGTTTTCCATTTAATTTCGAACCACTTTTATATCTATGGCGCAGCTTCTATTTTAAACAAGGGACCTACCAGACAGATACCTCCAGAAGCGAAGAATGGAATAGAGGTGCTTATTTGGTACAAGGATTAGGTCATTGCAATGCCTGTCACACGACGCGTAATCTTGTAGGTGCCAGTGATAATGAAATACTGGAAGGCGGGCAATTAATGGGCGTGAATTGGTACGCGCCATCTTTAAACTCGCATATGGAGGCGGGTGCTGGCGGATCAATAGAAGAAGTTGCTGAATTGTTGACAACAGGCATTTCAAAAAACGCCGTGGCTTCTGGTCCGATGGCAACGATTGTAAGACAGAGTTTGCAGCATTTGTCACCCGAAGATATTCAGGCCATGGCAATTTATCTTAAATCATTAACCGAGGATGACAGTAACGTTAGATCAGGTGTGGAATTCTCTGTGATGTTGCGTAGCTATCGTTCACAAATGGAACAAGGCGGGCAAATTTATGAGCAATACTGCCAGGATTGTCATGGTGTTTCCGGTCAAGGTGTGCCTGGCATTTATCCGCCACTTGCAGGTAATCGTAGCGTCATTATGGATTCGCCATTAAATACTGTACGCAGTGTTTTAAATGGTGGCTATCCAGCAACTACAAAGGGAAATCCGCAGCCATATGGTATGCCACCATTTCAGCAAATTCTACGCGATCAAGAAGTAGCGTTAGTGATTTCATATATTAGAAACGCTTGGGGAAATAATGGCGGTATGGTATCAGCAGTCGATATTGATCGGATCAAGGGGGGTAAATAAATACCTAAGATTTAAGTGATTGAATGATTGTTTCCTTTACTTATTTTAAATTTCAGGAACTTTTTTTTGGTGTGTAAATCAAAACCATCGTGGACGATGGGGTTATTATTTTTTAGTAAAATTTCTCAGAGGCCACATAAAACATTTTACATTTAACTAAAAAAAGGAGGAAAAAACATGGCTACGACAATGGGAACAACGAACGTTAGTTCTAGCGCTGATTACGATATGTCCTTGTGGTACGACTCCAAGTACTACAAACTCGGCATGGGTACCATGCTTGCGGTAGCGATTTTCTGGATTTGGTATCAGCGTACATTTGCGTATTCACATGGCATGGATTCCATGGAGCCGGAATTTGAGCGTGTGTGGATGGGTTTATGGCGTGTACACATGACACTAATG
>JAHZIU010000097.1 GCA_022601315.1 Betaproteobacteria bacterium | reverse complement strand
CTGAGAGTGCCGCTTTAATCTCATCCACTGCTTCATAAATGATATTGTAATAACGAACATCCACACCACTTGAAGCTATTAACTTACGTGCACTTGCATCTGCGCGCACATTAAACCCAATGACTACTGCTTTTGAAGCCAGTGACAGATTAATATCAGATTCAATAATTGCGCCAACAGCGCTATGAATTATATTGACCTTTACTTCATCAGTTGAAATTTTATGTAATGCATGTGCCAAGGCTTCACAAGAACCTTGTACATCAGCTTTAATAATCAGCGTCAGCACTTTAACATCTTCTTGCTGATCAAAAACATTTTCAAGTTTTGCTGCTTGCAACTTAGCAAGCTTAACATCACGGTACTTACCTTGTCGGAATAATGCAATTTCACGTGCCTTCCGTTCATCATCCAGAGAAATCACTATCTCCCCAGCATCTGGCACTTCAGATAAGCCTTGTATTTCAACCGGTATTGAGGTACTTGCCTGTTTAATTGGCTTCCCATTTTCATCATTCATCGCACGCACTTTTCCGAACACAGCGCCAGCCAGTAAAACATCTCCACGTTTTAATGTACCGGATTGAACCAGTATTGTTGCAACAGGACCGCGCCCTTTATCCAGACGTGACTCTATCACTACACCTTTAGCAGCCGACGTCACCGGTGCCTTTAGCTCTAACAACTCAGCTTGCAATAAAATACTTTCCAATAGCGCATCAATACCCTGGCCAGTTTTAGCCGAGACTTCAATAAACATTGTATCGCCGCCCCAATCCTCAGGTACAACCTCATGAGCAACCAACTCCTGTCTAATTCGCTCGATATTAGCTTCAGGTTTATCCATCTTATTAACCGCTACAATAATCGGAATGCTTGCTGCTTTAGCATGATGAATTGCCTCAATAGTCTGAGGCATAACACCGTCATCAGCGGCAACTACCAAAATAACAATATCGGTAATTTTCGTACCACGTGCACGCATTGCTGTAAAAGCTTCATGGCCTGGTGTATCGAGAAAAGTAATCATTCCCTTTTCAGTCTCTACATGATATGCGCCAATATGTTGTGTAATACCACCCGCCTCACCTCCAGCGACACGAGAACGCCGGATAAAATCGAGTAGAGATGTCTTACCATGATCCACGTGCCCCATCACTGTAACTACGGGTGCACGCGACACCATTTCCTGGTCTGCCGCTAATGGCTCAGAATCTGTCAAAAAAGCTTCAGGACTATCTAGCGCAGCATATTTCGCAATATGCCCCATTTCCTCGACGACAATCATCGCAGTGTCCTGATCTAACATTTGATTAATGGTGACCATACTGCCCATTTTCATCAACACCTTAATAACATCGGCTGCCTTAACCGACATCTTCTGTGCTAAGGCCCCTACAGAAATTGTTTCCGGCACCATTACTTCATGCACGATTGGTTCTGTTGGAGCAGAGAATCCATGCTGTTGTTCACTCTCACTCGCGCTAGTTGATGACGGTGGCTTACTATGCTTATCACGCCTTGTTCGCCAGCCCTGGCCACTAGAAATGTCCCCACGTGACTTTACGTTACGTTTTTTTGAACTCTCATCTTTCCATACAACCTGCTTTACTTGCTTCTTTTTCTTTTCTACTTTCTCTTCAGGTTTTACTACAGGCTTATGCAACGTTCCTTCCGTCGCACCTGCCTGTGGTTGACTTCCTTCTTGTTCAATTTTTTGAGCCTTATCACCTGGCTCAGTCACACCTTCATCCTTTGTACCTTTAGACTTTATGTTTTTTTCTGGCGCCTGACTAACTTTAGTGTCCTTTGGTAATTCGGCTTTCTCAACTGCAGTTTCTACCTCTGCTTTGTTTACAGTGGCTGCCTCTGATTTCTTACGAGATTTTTTCTCCTTAATTTCTGCTGCTTGACGTGCAATTAATAAAGCATTTTTTCTTGCTTCTTCTTCACGTAGCGCTAACTGCTCAGCATCCACAACTTCAGAAATTGATTGCTCAACTACTTTGTCAGGATTGTCAGGATTCACACCTTCATCTTTAACTGCTTCTTCATCAACAACCGGTTTTGTAAATACCCGTCGCTTTCTTACCTCCACTTGAATCGTTCTAGGCCTGCCCGCACTATCCGATTTTCTGATCTCGGAAGTCTGTCGACGCGTCAAAGTAATTTTGCTCTTAGCTTCTGTTGCCCCATGAGTCTTTCTAAGATAATCAAGCAACTGCGCTTTATCCTTCTCGGTCAAACCATCTTCAGCTAATAATTTTTTCACACCGGCAGCCCGCAATTGCTCCAACAATACTGCTGGTAGCAAGCCTAATTCAGTAGCAAATTGTTCCACACTCATTTGAGCCATCTATTACCCTTCAGCATTCAAAACTTCAAGCCGGTTCGGCTTATGTCATTCGCAATATATAAATCAGCATCAGATAAAAATCATGCAAACCATGGTTCACGTGCTTTAATAATTAATTGACTGGCACGTTCTAATTCCATGCCTGTCAATTCAACCAAATCATCGGCAGCCAAATCAGCCAAATCAGCTTGGCTATTAATACCTTTGGCTGCTAACGCCCGCACAATCTCAATATCCATACCTTCCAGCGAAAGTAAATCTTCAGCGACGTTTTCTATTTTTTCTTCATCAACTATTGCATCAGTCAGCAATACATTTCGCGCACGATTGCGTATCTCATGAACTGTTTCTTCATCAAAAGACTCGATTTCCAGCATTTCATTGATAGGCACATAAGCAACTTCTTCCAAGGTTGCAAAACCTTCTTGCACCAGTATCCCTGCTACTTCTTCGTCAACATCTAATTTTCCCATAAAAAGCTGACAAGTCAAAGACGCCTCTTCTTCGTGCTTAGTCTGAGATTCTTCAACCGTCATTATGTTGAGCTCCCATCCCGTTAATTCTGAAGCAAGTCGCACATTCTGACCGCCACGACCTATCGCCTGCGCTAGGTTTTCGTCATCTACCACGATATCCATGCTGTGGTTTTCCTCATCCACCATAATGCTACTAATCTCAGCTGGAGCAAGCGCATTGATAATGAAAGTAGCAGGATCATCAGACCATAGAATAATATCCACTCGCTCGCCAGCCAATTCACCAATAACCGCCTGTACTCTGGAACCACGCATTCCAACGCAAGTACCTATCGGGTCAACACGCTGGTCGTTTGATTTAACTGCAATCTTGGCACGTGAACCAGGATCTCTAGCAGCCACCTTGATTTCCAACAATCCCTCTTCAATCTCCGGGACTTCCAACTCAAACAGTTTTATCAGAAAATCAGGAGATATACGTGAAAGCTTTAACTGCGGTCCTCTAGCGGCTCTATCCACCTTATACAGATAAGCCCGCACTCGATCACCTACTCGCAAATTCTCTTTAGGAATCATCTGCTCACGTGGCAATTCAGCTTCAATCCTGCCAGACTCAATAACTGCGTTACCCCGCTCCATACGCTTAATCGTGCCGGTAATTAAATAATCTTCACGCTCCAGAAAATCATTTAGTGTCTGCTCTCGTTCCGCATCACGTATTTTCTGAAAAATCACCTGCTTAGCTGCTTGCGCGCCGATTCTCCCAAATTCAATGGGCTCTAGAGGCTCCTCAATAAAATCGTCCACCTGAATATCAGCATCATTTTCTTGCGCTCGAGCCAATGAAATTTGACGCTCAGGTTCTTCAATGACATCGCCATCTACCACAATCCAACGACGAAAAGACTGATAATCACCTGTTTCTCTATCAATAGAAACTCGTGTATCAACATCTTCATGAAATCTTTTTTTTGTCGCAGAAGCTAACGCCATCTCCAATGCAGTGAAAACAATTTCTTTCTCAACAGATTTTTCACGTGCCAATGCATCTACTAACAGTAAAATTTCGCGGCTCATAGTCCTCCAGCCAAATTTTTATATACCTACAATTTTGGAACCAAACGTGCTTTCCCAAGGTTACTCAATTCAAGGTCTAACAATCTTCCTTCGACTTCAAGTTTTAAAATACCATCATTTACTTCCCGCAAAACTCCAGTAAAATTTCTTTGTCCCTGCAATGGGACACGCAGTTTCAATTTAATTGTTTCTCCTTTAAACCGGAGAAAATCAGCTTCTTTTCTTAAAGATCTATCAAGACCAGGCGAAGACACCTCAAGCCTACCATAATCGATGTTCTCAACCACTAACAAACGACTCAAATGATTACTAATTACCACACAATCATCAACATTAATACCACCTTCTTTATCAACAAATACTCTCAGCAATTTGCCGCGCGCCAATTGTTCTACTTCAACCAACTCATAGCCCAAGCCCTCCAGAGTTGACTCCAACAATTCTTCTAACACCATAGCCTCGCCACAAATAAAAAATGGGCTTTGAAAAGCCCATCGAATCTTTCTATTATTCTATCAAAAATTTAAAAAATATGAAACATAAATTCTGCCAAGCGCAATCCCTTAGCGATCACCAACATAACTGTATCACACGTCTCGTATCATAATATTAACCATCTAGAATCTAAATTAACGACACGATATCTGAATTAAAAGTCGCAAATTTAATGCTAATGATACAATCACCCCAAGTTTTATGAACATACGAATTACTGGAGATGATGCATGTCAACTATTGAATCAGTTTTGAATGAAACTCGCATTTTTTCGCCAAGTGAGGCGTTTAGTAAACAAGCCAACATATCCTCCATCAGCGCATACCAAGCACTGTGCGTTGAAGCAGAAACAGATTATCGGCGTTTTTGGGCAAATCAAGCTAATAAAAACATTCTCTGGCACAAACCTTTCACTCAAATATTAGAAGAGAGTGACCCTCCTTTTTTTAAATGGTTCAATGATGGCGAGTTAAACGTATCCTACAATTGCCTTGATCGACACTTAGTTACGCAACCTGACAAAGTAGCCATTATTTTTGAATCAGATGATGGTGAAGTAATACAATCGACATACCGTGATCTCCATCAAAGGGTCTGCCAGTTTGCCAATGCACTTAAAACTCTAAATATCAGCAAAGGTGATTGCATCGTTATCTATATGCCAATGCGCATCGAAGCCGTGATTGCGATGCAAGCTTGTGCACGTATTGGTGCCATTCACTCAGTTGTATTTGGCGGTTTCTCTGCTAAAAGCCTACATGAACGTATAACTGATGCCGGTGCTGTTGCAGTTATTACCGCTGACGAACAGGTTCGAGGCGGCAAACACCACCCACTCAAATCAACCGTTGATGAAGCGATCAATATGGGTGATGCCGAATCTGTAAAATCTGTAGTCGTTTATCAACGCTCTGGTAATGAAATTCCTTTCAATGCAACGCGTGATGTTTGGTGGCAAGAAATCACGCAATCTACCAGCACCGAATGTGAGCCTGAGTGGGTAAATGCGGAACACCCGTTATTTACACTGTACACCTCAGGGTCAACTGGAAAACCCAAAGGTGTACAACATTCCAGCGCGGGTTATTTACTTGGCACAATGGTCAGCATGCAGTGGGTTTTTGATTACAAACCATCCGATATTTTCTGGTGTACGGCAGATGTAGGTTGGGTCACAGGTCACAGCTATGTCGCATATGGTCCTTTAGCGATGGGTGCCACCCAGGTAATCTTTGAAGGCATACCGACTTATCCCGATGCAGGTCGGTTCTGGGAAATCATTCAAAAACATAAAGTCACAACTTTCTACACAGCTCCTACAGCCATACGTTCCCTCATAAAGCTGGGACCAGATCTGCCTAAAAATTATAACCTCTCATCATTACGTCTACTGGGGTCTGTTGGCGAACCGATCAATCCCGAAGCATGGATGTGGTTTTATGAAAAAATTGGCCGCTCCAATTGCCCTATCGTTGATACTTGGTGGCAAACTGAAACAGGAAGCCATATGATTGCACCGTTACCCGGCGCTTTTCCGCTAAAACCAGGATCATGCTCACGACCCTTACCGGGAATTTTTACAGCTATTGTTGACGAAACCGGCGAAGAAGTTGAAAACGGCAAAGGCGGGCTCCTTGTTATCAAGCGCCCTTTTCCTTCACAGATCCGCACACTATGGAAAGATCCAGAACGCTTTAAAAATACATATTTCCCTGCAGAAATCGCAAATGGAAAATATTATTTGGCCGGTGACTCCGCATATTGCGATAACGATGGTTACTTCTGGATTATGGGGCGTATTGATGACGTTCTGAATGTGTCTGGACACCGTCTAGGCACCATGGAAATAGAATCAGTACTGGTTGCTAACCCACTAGTAGCAGAAGCAGCCGTTGTCGGAAAACCACATGAAATCAAAGGAGAATCGGTAGTTGCATTTGTGGTCCTAAAAGACCAATTACCACATGGCGAAGAAGCCAGCAGAATCATTAATGATTTAAGAAATTGGGTTGCGCAAGAAATTGGACCCATCGCAAAACCAGAAGAAATCCGCTTCGGTGAAAATTTACCAAAAACCCGATCCGGTAAAATCATGCGCCGCTTATTACGCACGTTGGCTAAGGGCGAAGAAATAACCCAAGATATTTCCACATTAGAGAACCCTGCTATCCTTGATCAGCTAAAGAAAACTATAAAATAATTAATTCAAAAAACATGACATCATCACTCGTTACAGATTTTGAGCACGGTATCAGCGCCATTGATGCTCAGTTTCACCGGCCAAAACGAGCGGCCATACACCTAATCATAGAGGAAGATACAGCCGCTCTGGTTGATACAGGAACCGCTTTCTCTATCCCGGGTGTAATAGAAACACTTAAGCAAAAGAATCTTACAGTCGAAAATATCGCTTATGTAATCCTGACACACATCCACCTTGATCATGCTGGCGGTGCAAGCGAATGTATGCGTCGCTTTCCTAACGCCAAATTAATTGTACATCCACGTGGTGCGCGTCATATGGCAGATCCTACCAAGCTAGTCGCTGGCGCAACTGCTGTTTATGGCGAAACAGAATTTCAACGTGTTTATGGCGAAATTTTACCCATTGATGAAAATCGCATCATCGAAGCACCAGATCAATTTAGCATTAAGCTTAAGGGACGAAACTTATTGTTTCTTGACACACCTGGCCACGCTCGCCACCATAATTGTATTTATGACGAGTGTAGCGAATCTTTTTTTACAGGCGATACTTTTGGAGTTTCATATCGAGAATTTGACGTCAACGGCACAGAGTTTGTCTTCCCAACCACAACACCTGTCCAGTTTGACCCTGATGCCGCACACGCATCTCTTGATCGCATTATGAGTTATAAACCACGATACGCTTACTTAACGCACTATAGTCAAATTGGCGATTTATCGCGTCACGCCCAATCAATGCACAGATTTATCGATGCCCACGTTGCAATTGCACAAAAAGCAAAACGAAATAATTCAGATACACAAGCAATTATTATTGAAGCACTGAAATCATTATTTACTCAAGAACTTGCCAAACATGGTTGTAATTTGCCACAGGAAAATATTGACAAGCTGCTACATTCTGACATTAATCTAAATAGTCAAGGGCTGGTTCATTGGTTAAACCAAGTCGCAGATTAAGGTTAAGCAAATTCAAACAACTTATAGAATAAACAATGTTATTTGGATGCCAAATCACCATGAAAGCTTTTTACTGAAAATTCAAGCTTTCTTTTAAAATTCGAGGGGTGACAAAAACTAATAACTCACGTTTATCATCTTGTCTAGTCGAATTACGGAAGATATGACCGAGAACGGGTATGTCACCCAGTAACGGCACTTTATTGACTACCCGATTTTCCGCTCGTTCAAAAATTCCACCAATCACAACTGTCCCACCATTTTCCACTAAAACCTTAGTAGTCACTTTTTTGGTATTAATTGGCGGCGGTAAAAAAGCATTGATACTTTCACCAATGGCATCCTGGTTAACAGTTAATTCCATATCAATTTGATTATCATATGTAATTAATGGCTTAACCTTTAGACTCAAAGTGGCGTCAACAAATCGTATACTGGTTGCTCCACTGCTGGTTGCCTGCTGGAAAGGAACCCGGTCACCTTGTTCAATGATCGCTTCCACACCATGTGCAGTCACCACACGAGGGCTCGCAATGACCCTGCCCTTAGTATCTGTTTCCAGAGCAGATAATTCCAAATTGATTAATCGCCCATTATTAATCTTAATCAGGCTCAAACCCAGTGCTGCTGGCCCGCCGGCAAGCCCAACAGCGCCTGCAGCCGGTAAATTCACGTTCAGATTATCGCCACCACCAGCACGACCACCGCCTGCCAGATCACTTGAACTATCCAAGTTACCGGAAGCGCCAAATCCACGACCACCAAAACGTGATGAATTCTGTATTCCAAAACGTGCGCCAAGGTCACGACTAAATGTTTCTGTCGCTTCTACGATTCGCGCTTCAATCATAACTTGTCTTTCGAAAACATCTAGTCTTTGAATACGCTTGCTAATTTCACTAATATTTAAGGCTACGTCTGTAACGGTCAGTGTGTTACTGATTTCATCAAAATTAATTGCTCCTCTACTACTCAGCATCCCCTCAAAAGAAATTGAATTAACCCTGCGGTGATTAAGCTGAAATGTCTCCGTACGCAGCGGCTCCAATTCAGAGATCTGTAATTTTGCTTCTAAATCTAATAATTCACGATCCGCCATTTCTTTACTCGGCGCAACAAAAATAACATTACCCGTCTTACGTTTATCAAGGCCATTTGCCTGCAATATAATGTCGAGTGCCTGATCCCATGGAACGTCTCTTAATCTTAATGTAAGATTTCCACCAACCGAATCACTGGCAATAATGTTTAGATTTGTAAAATCGGCAATCACTTGCAGTACCGCTCGAACTTCCACATCTTGGAAATTTAGCGATAGCCTCTCTCCAGTATAACCACCATTTGTGCGTCTTCTTTTTGCAAGTTCGTCTTCATCTTCAGACAATGCTCTTACTTCCAAAACAAATCGTGCATCAGTTTGGCGGGCTGAGTGTTCCCAAAGGCCCGTTGGTTTGACTACCATACGTACGTTATCACCATAACTAGATGTAGCTATGGATTGGATTGGCGTCGCAAAATCCACAACATCCAACTTTCTTTCCAAATTGCTTGGTAAAACTGTATTCACAAACTCAACAATCAGCTCATCGCTTTGCTGATAAACATCAATACCTGTTCCAGAATTTAATAAATCAATTTCGATTCGCCCTTCACCATTTGCTCCACGACGAAAATCAATATCCTGCAAGCTATTCATTTCATTGCTTCCAACTTCTTCAGCAAAATGCACGGTTGTGCCGACTGTCTGGCTGTCAGTTACCGAATTCAGTTTTATTAATAGCGCCGCATCCTCAGCTTCCAACACTTCGTGGCTCATTAGTCTGGATAAATTGAGAACCACACGTGTTCGATCGCCCACTTGTACAATATTTATACTACGGAGGTCCCCTTCGTCTACCTCCTGAATATTTGCCCCAAGGTTACTGGCAATATTGTAAAAATCGAAATATATACGAGAAGGATTGTTGAGCGCCACACCCATTGGCATTGCATCCAGGGGACGGTCAAATGTTAGCTTGGCAATTAATTCTCCCGCCTGAACCGCTGAAACACTTATTGACTGAATGCTATTCAGCGGCATTTCTTCCGTAGCAGTTTGTTCCGCAAACAGCGAGGATATGAACATAATCGACAACGATACTGTTCCCAGCCACAAGATCATTTTATTCAATGGAAGCTCCATACTCTACTCCTAATCATCAAGCATCAGTGTGTTGGCACGTTCCATCCACTCACTCACACCATCCTGGACAATCTCTATCACTTTAACTTCAGATTCAGAAATTTCATTAATTTTGCCAAAATCTTGCCCCAAGTAATTACCTGCTTTTACTCGATGCAGTGTTCCCTCAGGAGATTTAATTAAAGCAAAAATCGCCTCATCTTTTTCAAGTGAGCCAACCATTGCCAAACTTTCAAGTGGAAAAGTTTCTAGTGCTTCTTTGCGTCTATTCAAGTCAGGTTGAATCCCGTTATCTACATTCTGTGCTTGCTCATTTTTTCTCGGCACAAAAGGATTTGACATATCAAAAGCGCTATAGGTAAAAAATTGATATTGCTTAACCTCTGGTAAAGGATCGACCTGACCCCTCAAACCATTACCCGAATTATTAACAAATGTTTCTAAATCACTATAATCAACTTCACTACACGCAAACATCATTAAACTAAAAACCCATATCAACAAACGATTGATATTTTTTTTCATGACCCATTTCCTCCATCCAGATTTACGCCTTCATCTTCATCTAGATAACGAAAGGTTTTAGCAATGGTATCCAGTATCAAATCATCCTCCTCCCCCCGGGTAATACTGATATCATTCAATGTCACAATGCGCGGCAATTGTGCAACGTCACTTGCAAAGGCGCCAATATCATGGTAGCCACCCGTGACGCGTACTGATACCGGCAACTCCGCATAAAACTCATTTATCGTTTCATTCTCTGCTGGTTTAAATAACTCGAATTGCAATCCACGTCCCAAACCTGCTTGATTAATATCGACCAATAAGGCTTCCATCTCAGACTTATCAGGAAGTTGTTTCAGTAATGCGCTCAATGATTGTTCAATATCTTCTAGTTGTTGGCGTAAAGCAGGCAAATTTACCGCACTTCTTTTTTTAACGAGGTACGTATCCTTAAGCGTCGCTTCTTGAGTACGCACATCCTGCAGCTCAACTAATTGGTCACTCCAATCTAAAAAATATCCCGCAACAATAATCGCAACCAATAAAATGAATAACGCGAAGGCTTGTACTACTCCCGGCCAGCTCCCTGGTTCATTTGGATCAAGTTGGCGCAATTCTTCAAGAAAATTCATGTCAAACTCACCTCAAAACTCACCAGGAACATTCACAGAAATACTCTCATCATCATCAGCAGACTGCGCAAGCTTAATTTTTAAATTAAACTCATTCTGACGAACATTATCGATAGTCACAGCTTTAATCTCTACCAGTACCGGTGATTCAAGCCAAGGAGAAGACTCCAGGTTGCGCATCAGAGTTGACACCCATGCGTTTGATTGTGCGTAACCGACTAAATTAACGTCTTGGCCTACTTGCTTTACACCATGCAAATACACACCATCCGGCAACCGTCGTACCAACTGATCCAACAAATAGACAACTTCTGAACGGCTGCTTTGTAACGTCTCAACAACCTCTTTACGCGCCAATAACTCTGCGGTTTGGGATTTTATGTCTCTAATTTCTTCTATTTGCTTGTCTAAAACTGCAATTTGTTCATTCATGTATTGATTGCGACCATTCTGATACTCAATTTTGTCCGCAATAACCATATGTACTGCCCACACAATCACAATCCCAAGAAAACTAACCATCCCCGCCAGAATTGCGATTTGCTGTTGCTGCGCTTGGCGCTTTAGTTCTCGATGAGGAAGTAAATTTATTCGAATCATGATGGATCAAAGCTACGCATAGCCAAGCCACAGGCAATTAAAAGAGATGGCGCATCAGAATTCAGTTGTTTTGGATTTATACGACTGGAATGCTCCATACTTGAAAAAGGGTTAACAATTAACGTACTGATCTGTGTACGCGATCTAATTGTTTCATCTAGCCCTGGTATTACCGCACACCCGCCCGCAATAAAAATATAATTAACCTCAGTATACTGTGTGGATGTATAAAAGAACTGTATGGCACGCATGACCTCAATGGCCAATGTTTCGCAGAAAGGTTGCAAGACATCAGCTTGATAGTTTTCCGGTAACCCGCCACGGCGTTTGGCCAACTCAGATTCTTCTAAAGAAAGATTAAATTGATTATGAATCTCTTGGGTAAGTTGGTCTCCGCCAAAGGGCTGATCCCGCATATATACCGATTCATCGTTATGAAATACATTTATATTCATCGCATTTGAGCCAATATCAACCAAAGCCAATACTTGATCTTTACCACCGTTAGGCACTTGATTCTTAATTAATTCAAAAGCGGATTGCGCCGCATAGGGCTCAACATCCATAACGATTGTCTTTAAACCTGCTGACAGAGCTGCTGCTACACGATCTTCAACCTTATCCTTACGTGAAGCTGCAATAATGACTTCAACTTCCTCTGAATTATCGTCAGCAGTTCCCAGCACTTGAAAATCAAGATCAACTTCATCTAAAGCAAACGGTATATATTGACTTGCCTCACTCTCAACTTGAAATGCCAAGTCATCTTCACGCAAACCAGCAAGTACTTTAATTTTTTTTGTAACAACATCTGCAGCAGGCACCGCTAAAGCAACATTCTTTTGCCGTGTTGCCATTCTGCTCCAGGCGCGACTTATACAATCACCAACAGCATCTAAATTAACTATACCGCCATCCAACATTGCATCCGCCGGCAAAAACTCAATCGAATATTGTTCAATACGATAAACCTCGGTTCCTTTGCCCACTAAAGATAACTCAACCATCTTTACTGATGATGAGCTAACATCCACACCTATTAATGCAGGCGACTTCTTTTTGAAGAAGTCCAGATTTATATCAAAATTTCCCTTGAACATTGGCCTATTAGAAGCGATACTCACTATAATGAGTTATCAGATACGATCTGATGATTGAAAAATATATCTTTTTCAGCTATTTTCCTGTTACAAATTAGATAACTGATAGCGATTCTGACAGAATCTGAAAAGCCACTATTTGTAGAAAAACGGTGTTTATACCCCCTATAATTATATGTATTTACTATCCCCCTAATTTATAAAGATTATTCTCATGTTACGTCGCTGGTTGTTTCGCACACTTATTACGTTCTCGGCATTGGGCTTGATTGGTATCTTATTGCTTGGGTTTGCTGCAATGGTAACCTTCTCTACCTTACCTTCATTAGGTGCACTAACCGACTACCGTCCAAAAATTCCTTTACGTGTATACAGTGACGAAGGTTTGTTAATTGGTGAATTTGGTGCAGAACGTCGTGATGTCGTTAGTATTGATGAGGTTCCAGAACGCTTAATACGTGCAATTTTAGCGGCTGAAGATGACCGTTTTTATGAACATGGTGGCGTAGATTATATGGGTGTATTGCGAGCAGCCTATTCAAATTTTACTGCAGGTGGTGTGCGCCAAGGCGCCAGTACAATAACAATGCAAGTCGCTAGAAATTTCTTCCTAACCAGAGAAAAAACACTTACAAGAAAATTCAGTGAAGCACTACTTGCATTCAAGATTGAACATAATTTAAGCAAAGATAAAATTTTAGAGCTTTATATTAACCAGATTTATCTTGGACAACGAAGTTATGGGTTCGCTGCTGCTGCGCAAACCTATTTTGGCAAATCACTCAATGAAATTGACATTGCTGAAGCAGCGATGCTTGCCGGACTACCCAAAGCGCCATCGAGTTTTAATCCCGTCGTCAACCCCAAACGCGCCAAAACACGACAATTATATGTATTAGGTCGACTTCATACACTTAACTACATATCTAGCCAGGAATTACAGCAGTTAGAAAAACAACCTATCCCCATTAAGAAACAAGCACAAACCTTTGCAATGAAAGCAGATTATGTTGCTGAAATGGCAAGACAGGTTATATATGAACGCTATCAAGAAGAAACTTATAGTAAAGGAATCAATGTATACACAACAATTCGGCTACTAGACCAACAGGCTGCATATCAGTCGCTACGCAAGAATGTAATTGATTACGATAAACGTAGAGGTTATCGAGGCCCAGAAGCACATATTGATCTACTGAAGAACGGGATAAATCAAGAAAAAACACTTGAAGAAGCACTAGATAACGTTAAGAATAGTGACGATATTTATGCCGCAATTGTATTGTCAATTGCGCCTGATTCAATCCAAGTCTACCGCAAAGGTGGAGAGATTATCAAAATCACCAGTGATGGGCTTGAATTTGTACAAAAATTCCTATCTGATAAAAGTAATTCCGACAATAGAACCATTTCTCCTGGCGCTTTAGTCAGAATACAAAAAGACGAAGATAATATTTGGCATGTTGCACAATTACCTAAAGTTGAAGCCGCACTGGTTTCTATTAATCCACAAGATGGTGCTATTCGTGCATTAATTGGGGGATTTGATTTCCATCAGAATCAATTTAATCATGTTACACAAGCATGGCGGCAACCAGGATCCAGTTTTAAACCATTTATTTACTCTGCTTCGTTAGAGAAAGGTTTCACACCCGCGACCATTATTAATGACGCACCACTGTCTTTTAGTGCTGCACAAACCGGCAGTGCTTTATGGGAACCAAGAAATTTCGATGGAAAATACGGTGGCCCAATGCGTATGCGTACGGCTCTGGCAAAATCAAAAAATCTCGCTTCTATCCGTATACTTCAAGCCATTGGTCTCCAATATGCACAAGATTATATTACACGTTTTGGTTTTGAAGCCGAACGTCACCCACCCTATTTACCGATGTCCTTAGGTTCTGGTTCAGTTACCCCTATGCAAATGGCTGCTGGTTATGCAATTTTTGCAAATGGGGGCTTTCATGTTGCGCCCTATTTCATAAAACGCATAGAAGACGAGAAAGGGAACATACTCGAAAAAGTGCAACCCATTACAGCCGCACAAGGCGCTAAGCGAGCAATTGATCCTCGTAATGCGTTTATCATGACAAATATGATGCAGGATGTCATACAAAACGGCACTGCTGTCAGAGCGAAACAATTGGGACGTACGGATCTGGCGGGTAAAACAGGCACCACCAGCAACTTTATTGATGCTTGGTTTTGTGGCTTTCAAAAGGATTTAGTTGCTATTGCCTGGACTGGATATGGCGAACCGCAATCGCTCGGCAATAATGAAACCGGCGGTCGTGTCGCGTTACCCATTTGGATGGGTTATATGGCTGAAGTATTAAAGGATGAACCTATGGCCAAATATCTTCAACCTGAGGGTATTATTACAGCACGCATAAATCCACAAACAGGTCTTAGAGAATCAGCGGGAGCAATGAGCGAGTATTTTTTACGTGAACAGCTCCCTCCACTCTCAGAAAGCTATATTAATAATACTGTCGAAGTACTTGAAGACCTGAAAGGCCAATTATTTTAGTACTTAAATAAGCAACTCATAATATCCAATTTTTCTACGCATGGGCAATCACGCAAACAAAACCTTTCCCTTGGCAAGTACTACAACGCGATGGTGAGACTCTTTTATAATTGTCCTGCGTGTAACTTCTTGGCATGTGAGGTTCTATCTTAAACAAGAGAACGAACATTACCTGCTAGACTTAACCACCAGTAATGCTAAAAAAGGAGTGTTTCGTCATCGCCACGCTTCATGCATTTTGTTCAAGAAAACTTGGTAGTACAATGTCTCATGATTTCCGATTCAAATTTCAACCTCACCGCTTTCAACTCGTTGGATTCCCAACGACAACGGCTTCGCCTTATCAGTGAAACAGCAGAAGTTGGCGATTGGCAATACATTCTAAAAACAAATACTACGCTTTGGTCAGATTATCTTTATGACTTTTATGAACTGGATAAAGCGTTTAATTGTTCAGAGTTACTAGAGAAAACTACTCTCTACCAGAAATCACAAAAAGAAAGAATGTTCAACTTTATTGATCAGGCCATATCAACAAAGACACAGTGCCACGAAGAATTTATGATCCTAATGGATGATGGCAGGCGCAAATGGCAAGCGACAACAATTTATCCGGTACTTGATGCAAGTGGGCATGTTATTAGTCTGTATGGTATTTTGCAGAATATTTCACTGAAAAAACAGGCAGAAGAAAATAACAAGAAAAAACATCAATTTTACAATTATATACTTGACAGATTACCTACCGAATTGGTCGTATTAGACGACAAAGGCCGCTATATTTATGCAAACCATGCAGCCATTAAAAGCAAAGAACGCCGTGGGTTCGTTATTGGGGTTAATCAAGACACCTATCACAAAATGGGCAATTGGGTTCCTGCAACCGAATCAAGACGAAATGAAGTAATGAACGAATGTATGGCCAGTAAAGAATCTGTAATTTTCGAAGAAGCGTTTACCGGTTCTGATGGAATAGTAAGAACTTATATACGCAATATGTATCCGCTCCTGGATGAAAACAATGAAGTAGAGTTTCTAGTCGGACACGGTATGGATATCACCGCGCTAAAAACAGCAAAGGAAACCAGTTTTAAGCACCAGCAAGCTATTGAGAATGCGATGGATGGCATTGCGTTACTTGATAATACTGGCAGTTTTTATTATATGAATGCTTCATATGTAACCATTTTTGGATACAAAAACCCAGAAGAACAAATTGGCAAAACTTTGCATGACTTCTATCCAGATCATGAAATTGAAAGAATTAACAATCAAATTTCTCCAATACTT
>JAHZIU010000010.1 GCA_022601315.1 Betaproteobacteria bacterium | reverse complement strand
TCCCAAGTCTGCCATTAAACCATCTGATATATCAATGGCGCTATGTGCCAAACCGATTAATCGTTGACCTAATTCGACGCGTGCTGTGGGCGTATGCAGTGCAGGTAAGCAATATTTTATTTCTTCTGGCGTCAGGATCATTTGTTGCTTTTTATGACATAGTGCCAAAGCCGCGTCTCCCAAATAACCAGAAACCCAAATTTCATCATTCTGCATTGCACCATTTCTTCTTAAAGCCTTTCCCTGCGGCACTTCCCCAATAATTTGAACACCAATATTCAGCGGTCCGGAAGTTGTATCACCACCAATCAATTCAATTTTGTGAGTATGCGCGAGGTCAAGAAAGCCTTTACTAAAATCGCTTAACCACTCACTATTTTTCTTTGCTAAAAACTTTGGTAATGTTAATGAAAGCATTACCCATAAAGGCTTTGCGCCCATTGCTGCCATGTCTGAAAGGTTGACTGCGAGAGATTTATAGCCCAGTTGGTAAGGGTTTGTATCGGCAAAAAAATGAATATTGGAGACCAGTGTATCCGTTGAAATGGCTAATTCGGTTTTGTCATTTGATGCTATAAGCGCCGCGTCATCACCTATTCCCAGTATTGCGCGGGAAGTTGGTTTATTAAAATAGTGTTGGATAATGTCAAATTCTGCGTTCAACTGTTTTTAAATCAAATGTAAAGCGTTTACGTTTAGGGTGTTACTGATTTATCTGATTTTGCTGTAATCTCTACAACGCGTAACTGATTGGCGAGTTTATCCAACACACCATTGACATATTTATGTCCATCGCTCCCGCCATAGCTTCTGGCCAGCTCTATGGCTTCATTGATGATTGCGCGATAAGGAATTTCCAGATGGTGCTGTAATTCATATGTGCTCAGTAATAGAATTGCGAATTCGACTGGGCTTAGCTCTTTAAGTGGGCGGTCGAGACAAGGCTGTATTTGTTGTTCGAGGCTGGCGGTATTATCCAAAACACCTTGCAACAAACGAGAAAAATATTTTCTATCTGAACGGGGAAAAACTTCGCTATCGCTTAATTGTTTTTCGATAAAGCCTGGTGTACCGCCAGCAACACGCCATTGATAAATACCTTGTAAAGCCAGTTCACGTGCAACTCGTCGATGGCTTTTTGGCTTACGTACATCTTTACCCGATTGTATTTTTTCGGTCATTCGGATATTTCATCAAATATAATTTGCAGATTAGCCATTTCCACAGCAGCTTGTGCTGCTTCGATACCTTTCTGACTCATTCTCGCAATGGCCTGGTCATCATTTTCTGTGGTCAGAATACCGTTTGCGATAGGAATCTCGGTTTCAATCTGAACCTTCATTAAACCACGAGCAGATTCATTTGATACCACTTCAAAATGATATGTGTCTCCACGTACCACGGCACCTAATGCAATCAGTGCATCAAATTGATCTGATAAGGCCATTTTTTGTAACGCCATCGGGGCTTCCAATGCGCCGGGTACTGTTACTAACATAATATTTGAGTCAAGTACGCCGCGCATCTTTAATTCGGCTGTGCAGGCACCTAACAATCCCTCTCCAATATTTATATTAAAACGACTCATTACAATACCGATACGCAAATTGGAACCATTGCGGTCAGGTTCAAGTTCTAGAATATTGTCATAGTAGGCCATTTTAACTCCGGTAAGTATTTTGCTTTATTGTCTGCTTGACAAAAAATTAGTTCAAGCAGAGATAATATTTTATTGATTGGGAATCGTGAAAAAAACTTGTTACGATACGATGTACTATGAATTCATATAACTGGTTACTTCCAACCCGAATCCTGTAACGCTGGGCATTTTCCTTGGTGCCGCCATTAAGCGCATCTTACCAACATTTAGATCTTTTAGTATTTGTGCGCCAATGCCATGATCTCGTAAATCAGCTTTAATAGGGCCGGGGTTCTCTGATTCTGATAATTGTACTCGCTCTATTAGTCTTTCTGCACTTTCTTTGCGATTCAATAATACGATAACACCATGTCCAGCTTCTGCGATTACTTGCAATGCGTCATTAATGCTCCAGGAATGTGTTTTATCATGAATATCCAAAATATCAATAACCGACAATGGTTCATGGACGCGTACTAATGTTTCGGTCTCAGGTTGTATTTCACCCTTTACTAGTGCCAAGTGCGTGGTGTGGGCTGTTTCATCATGATAAGCAGTCAGTAAAAATTCCCCGTGCATTGTTTGAATTGGGCGCTCAGCGACACGTGTTACAAGGCTTTCATTCAAGCTACGATAATAGATCAGATCTGAAATAGTGCCAATTTTAAGTTGGTGCTTAGCGGCAAATGTCATTAAATCCGGTAGCCGTGCCATGCTGCCGTCTTCCTTTAGAATCTCACAAATAACCGATGCAGCTGTTAATCCGGCCATCTCGGCCAAGTCACAACCTGCTTCAGTATGACCTGCACGTACCAGCACACCGCCTTTTTGTGCCATGAGTGGAAAAATATGTCCAGGTTGTACAATATCTTCTGCTGTGGCATTTGGTTGCGCTGCTACTTGGACTGTACGTGCGCGGTCTGCAGCGGAAATCCCGGTTGTCACACCACTGGCTGCTTCGATTGAGAGTGTAAAATTGGTGCCTAATGGTGAGCGGTTGGCTGATACCATCAAAGGTAAATTCAGTTGATGGCAGCGTTCCTCCGTCAGGGTCAAGCAAATCAGGCCGCGTCCATGAGTAGCCATAAAATTGATTGCTTCCGGCGTGACAAAATCGGCGGCGAGCACCAAATCGCCTTCATTTTCACGATCTTCCTCATCGACAAGAATAACCATTTTGCCAATTTTAAGGTCCGCAATAATATCCTGGATGGCGCTAATTTTCATATTTTTGACTTATTATCCTTTATACATTTAACAGCTTTGCCACATATCGCGCCAACAT
>JAHZIU010000096.1 GCA_022601315.1 Betaproteobacteria bacterium | reverse complement strand
CGGAGCATATTAAAGAATATTATGGGAACGCTTTTTAGCAAGAAAAATTGCTTATTTTGATTGTGAAAATACTTACTTGCAAACTATAGTTTGCCATGCTATGTTCATTGAACATCAATTGAATCCAGTATGGAAAAAATTATTCAAGAAAAACAAATCGTCTTCTATCAAGATGATGCTGGTAATGAACCATTTACGCAATGGATTGAACGTTTCAGTGACCCTAGGACAAAGCGGCGTATATTACAACGCTTAGTTCGCATTGAAAGTGGGAACTATGGCGATTATAAGTCCCTTAAAGATGGCGTTTTTGAGCTTCGTCTTACCTTTGGCTCAGGGTACAGAATCTATTTCGGAGAAGATGGTGACACTATTGTGGTGATTCTTTCTGGTGGTGATAAATCAACACAACAACAGGATATTGAAAAGGCGAAAGCCTGCTGGAAGGAGTATGTAAGCAATGCGTCAATATAGAACATTGGAAGAATACACTGAGGACTATTTTACGAAGCGGCCAGAGGAAATTGATGATTTTCTGATGGAAAGCTTTGCTGAATATGCCAAAGACAGCGACACATCCGCTTTACTCTCTCAATTGCGCGTCATTGCGCGTGTAAAAGGTGTCTCCACAATCGCTGATGAAATTGGAATTACACGCCAAGGATTACAGAAAGCACTATCATCAAAAGGGAATCCCCGTCTTGATAATATCAACGCGATTATGCGGGCGATGGGGTATCATTTGATGCCACAAAAGCTGGAAAGTAGTGAGGGATTGAATCAACAGTGATAGCGACTCAAGCGATGGATAAAAGTCCAATGATGTGGGTAAAAAATTGGGTCGACAGGGCAAATGAACTGTGAAATACTGAGTGACAGTCGCGTGATGCGTTATTGCAATCGTTCCTATACGGTTGTATTTATTTAATAAAATGGTTTTTCCGCGTCACTACTGCGGTAGTGACGCGGAGCGTGAACAAAATGAAGTCTGGGAGCATCACCAGGATAAAAAGGATGCACTCTTAGTCACACCAAATCTGCAAAACGTGTGACCGGCCTTAGATGTGCTGTGCAGAATTACCCAAGGGGAATAGATATCCCATTGGGGCTCTAATTCCCCCTTTCCATAGGAGGAAATCAGAATACCTCGGTGTGTTCGTTTCTGAAGAAACACGCAACGACTCTTAAGATAGAAACAGTTATTTGCTAACTGATCGCCTTCACTCGAAAGAGAATCAGCTATGCTGGTTGGCATTAAAACTAACCAACGGAACAGAGCAAACAATCCTGTGAATCTTTGATGGATTCAACAGGACGGATAACCTTATTTTATGAAAAAGGATAATTTATCCTAAGGACAAATGAGACTATTATTTTGAGACATTGAAAAAGACATATAAAACCTGATGTCTTACAAATTTTTAGTTTTAGAGACTAGCGACTTTCATCTTACAAAAGCCAATGAATGCCCCGTCTGGTGATTGTGGGCGTTCTTTGTCTTTAATCCAATCTATCCATTCAGCCTCTACAGCGTATTTATCAAGTCTGTGCTTGCTTAGAAGCTTCTCTGCTGTCTCATAGGTTTGAGGTTTTAAAAATGGCTTGTGTTGCTCAATAACAGGTTCAGAAGCAACACGAGGTCGCACAATAAGCAGGTCTTTTTTATCATCATCAAAATAGATTAGATAGTCTGGTATATGGTTGCTTTTTATAATATCCCTTATAAACATCCTGAATTTTTCTAAGGTTGAACTTGCCCCCGTTTTTTTCTTGAGCAATTCAAGCCCTATTGACCATTTTTGTTGTTGTCCGCAATGCTTGCGACAAATTTCATAGACGCGCCTCTCAAGAGGTTTTCCCAGTCTGAAATAGTCAGGACTGATGGTGAGCACTTCTTTAGCTATGATTGCATTGTAAAGCCAGTCAGAGAGTTTCATTTCTAGTCCTTCCATCCGTCCGTCTCTGGTTTCTCTGATGATTTCCCAATATTCAATTAATCCAAAACCTCTAGTTATTTCTTTTCCCCCTGTTTTAATTCTAGTTTCAATTCTTGTACCCTCCAATCGCTTAAAAGCTGATTTAAGGCGTTCATATTGTGCCCCGCTGGTGGCCTTATTTGTCGAGACAAGGAGATCATAGGCAGAAAATTGGATTGTTTGACTCGGTTCTTCCCCGTCATTGATTTTTGCCATGATCTGGCTCATGGCAAAAATCAGAATGTCCTTATCGAAGATGGTAGCCAGGCCTAAAACACTGGGTGTTATTTCTATATACTCGCCATTGTGCTCATAGTGTCTTATTTTGTTGTCTGGTTTTTTGGACAGGGTAAACATGGGATGTTCCATACTTCCAATGTCATCTTTAGGCGTTGCATCGAGGACGTCATAGACGAAAAAATCTTTCTGTGCGTGTTTGCGTCTTAAAAGTTGAGCCATGATCAATTTATTCCTAAAAGTACGATAGTACTAAATTGAATTGTACTATCGTCCTTTTAGGAATAATAGTCAATATTACTATCGTACTTTTAGGAACAACTCTGTGGAAAACTTTATAAATCAAGGGTTAGAGTTTTCGTACTTTTAGGAATAAAGTTTTCGTACTTTTAGGAATAAAGTTTTCGTACTTTTAGGAATGTTTTTAATGTCTAAAATTGCCTTAAAGCCTTATAAATAGCGGCTTACAGCGATCCCCATAAAAAGCGTAACACTAAACTCTTTAACAATATTTATAACACTAGTGACTTTTATCTCTATGGGCTTGTGGATAACTTTACATTGGATAATCTAATTAAGGAGCGCTACGCGACTTTATTTTATAACCTAACCCTGCGCTTCGCTTGCCCTGTTCGCTTCAACGCGAACAGCCTAAACAATCTAAGGAATCTTTGCCTTCGGCTTCAGATGACTTCTAATTCGCTTCCTTCGTCAGCAATATAATGTAAATGCTTTATTCTATGCACTCATTGCCGCGCGGCTAGGGTACTGATGCAACGATGATAACAATGGGGAAAAGACGGGATATAGAGAGTGTGAATTCTATTGCATAAATTGAATCTTTGTCTTTAGTTTTACCTCCCAAAACCGAAACAAAGTATTGAATGAACTCTTTTTCTAAGAATTACAGACCGGATAAGGTTATGCAAAAAAGATATTGTAACCTTGTTACAAAAGTTTACAAAAACGTCATAGATTCAATGGGTTGATAAGACAGTGTTCGCAATCACAAAAAACGCATTCTCTGCTATTCTTTTAATACGCATAAAATATAGCTAATTTTTTCAAAATCAATTATGACTTCAATAAAAACAAAATTGTTAATGGTTTTACTGTTAATGTCTTTTATTCCCCTAGCAACACTCGGGGTTATAAATTATTATCAAACAACGGATATTTTCACTAAATCTATCCAGGACTTTCTTCTAACAATTGTTAAAACAAAAGAAGATGCCCTTGAAAGCTATATTGAT
>JAHZIU010000009.1 GCA_022601315.1 Betaproteobacteria bacterium | reverse complement strand
TCGGAAGAAGAGTGCCCGTTTTTCTAACAGCGTAAATCGATAAAAATATTTGATATTAGCAGGCTATTCAAATGGTATTCATTGTAAATCCATTACTTGCTGTGAAAATTTTATTATCTGGTTTTTACTGAAAGCCATAGTGGTTTTTTGCTGATCGGATACTTTTGCAGCTCATTGTGGTTTTCATCACAGATGTTGCACACTTTTGCCAATAAAATGCCAAATTTAATTTTGTTGGGTATTTTTTAAGTATAAAAATGCATGAAAAGACACTCACTGAAAACATCACATCAATTATTTTGGTGGCTATGCTTTGGCAGGATCTGTCAGCATCATAAGTTCGGTTGTAAATTGGGTATCGCTCAGTAAAGAATAAACTTTCGTTCTTATGGTGGTGTTTGCTTACTTTTTCTGGTTTGGTTGAGGTACAAATAATTGATTTTCTTGTCAGTAAGTGCAGGTGAAGTCTGGTTCCTTAAGGATTTGATCGTATTCCATGTTTTTTTAATAATACTGCTGAATAAGCGTATTTTTTCAGCCATAAGTTTCTCCAATGTTGATCTCACTATTAAACGCGCATATCGTGTTAATCCAGCACTGCTTATTTTTAATTACTGTTTCGTACTGGGTAGCGGTACGAATGATTGGGATAGATCGGTTGAAGAAAGCTGTCCAAAAGCTATAATTTTTAAATAAATAAAGGGTAATTTCGTTGGTAGATACTAACATTAGCACCATCACGCTGCCAAAAAGCGGTCCTGCAGTCTTGGCTTGTGGTGCCTGGCTAAAAAATACAATTTGTCTGACACAAGGTGATAAAGCCTATGTATCCCCGCTTATTGGTGATCTGGGTAGCGCAAATGCACAGCAGATATTTGATAAAACAGTACATTACATGTGTCAGACACTGAATATACATCCTGAAATCGTTACGCACGACTTACATCCAGATTTTTATAGCACACAATTTGCCTGTACTTTTGCTAAACAAAATAGTATTCCGACACTGGCTGTGCAGCACCACCACGCCCACATTGCTGCTATCTGTGCTGAGCATGCTGTAGTGCATTCAGTACTTGGGCTGGCTTTAGATGGTGTTGGTTTGGGAATGGACAATACATCCTGGGGTGGTGAGTGTTTACGGGTTGATGGTGCAAGTTTCCAGCGTATGGGTCATTTAGCAACTCTTGCCTTGCCTGGTGGTGATCGTGCGGCAAGAGAGCCTTGGCGTATGGCTGCAGCAGTGCTTGCCAAACTTAACCGTAGCCAAGAAATCATGCAACGTTTTGCGAATCAGCCTGCTGCAGAAATGGTTTCTTCAATGTTGTTAAAAGGCGTCAACTGTCCACCGACATCTAGCATGGGACGACTGTTTGATGCAGCAGCAGGCATTTTAGGCATTGATTTAATACAAACCCATGAAGCGCAGGCAGCTATTCGTTTACAGCAATTGGCTGAGCAACATGGGCAAGTGGATGCACTCACAGGCGGTTACCAAATTACGCAAGAGAATATCCTTGATTTCTCGCCATTGCTTGCAGCGTTAATTGCGATGCATGATGAAAATTGTGATATTGCTCATGCAGCCGCTTTGTTTCATACTACACTTGCTGTAGGATTGGTAGCCTGGATCAAAAATTTGTCTTATAAACTTAATATGACCCAAATTGTATTGGGCGGTGGATGTTTTCAAAATGAGCTATTATTAAAGCTTATGTCTGAGAGATTGATCTCAGAATCTTTGCAAATATTGACTGCACGGCAAATGCAACCTGATGACAGTGCCATTGCTTTGGGTCAGGCGTGGGTGGCCATACAACAGTAAAGAATAACGGATAATGAATGGCTAACTACATACAGCGCTTTTTACTAGACGATTTGAATATTCGTGGTGCAATAGTGCACCTGGATAGTGTGTGGCAACAAATGCTACAAGATAGAGACTACCCCATGCCGGTAATGGAAGTACTGGGAGAAATTAGTGCCATAGCATTATTGATGAGCAACAATCTCAAACAAACCGGATGTTTAACTATACAATTAAATGGCAATGGTCCGGTTTCCATGCTGGTGATTGATTGTAATGAAACGCTGCATCTGCGTGCAATGGCAAAATGTGAGCAGCATATCGAGCCGTTACCAGTTCTTGATTTACTCGGTAATGGACAACTGGTCTTGACGCTGAATATGCCGTCAATGAAAGAATCGTACCAAAGCATCGTGTCGCTTGACGGTAATAACATTGCTGGTATATTCGAGCATTATTTCAAACAATCCGAGCAATTACCTTCGCGACTTTTCATAACGACGTCAAGCGATGCTGTTTTAGGAATCTTGTTGCAGAAATTGCCGACCGCTGACCAACAAGACCCTGATGGTTGGACACGTGCCGAAGCACTTGCTGCTACTATTTTTGATCAATCACTATTTGAACGAACTGCTGAAGAAATACTAACGCACCTTTTTCTTGAAGAAACTATTCGTATTTTTGATGCACAAACTGTCCAGTACGGTTGCCACGAAGACCCGGCAAAGATTTATGCCTTGCTGCGTTCCTTGGGGCGTGAGGAAGTAGATTCGATTTTGCAAGAGTTCGGTGAAGTGGTGATTAATGACGATATTTGTAATCGAGAGTACCGCTTTGATGCATTGATGATTGATGCGGTTTTTAAAGAGGCTAGCCCAACAGTTCATTGAAAGACTTCCGAATGTTTGAACTCACGCCTTACGTGCGTTTCCAGGTTTATTATGCTTCAAAATTCAGTGATCTTATCAATCCTTGATATAATGCACCAGTGGGATTAAGCGCTTGCAATTTTAATCTGATTGCGTCCGCTTATTTTGGCAGTATAAAGGGCCTTGTCTGCCCGTTCAATCAGATCTTCTGGGAACTCACCCCTGATTTTTTGTGCCACACCAAATGATGCGGTTATATTTCCAATAACTTCACCCGAGTTTCTCTTTTTCAATACTAATTGACTCAATGACGCTTGAATGGACTCGACGATATTGCGGGCAGTTTCAAGAGAGTCTTCCAGCAGTATTATAAATTCTTCACCGCCATAGCGTGCTGTTAAAGCGTTATCTGAGCAAATTTCTTGCAAAATTTTTCCTATATTTTGTAGTACCTTGTCGCCAATTTGGTGACCATAGTTATCGTTAAGTTTTTTGAAATGATCTAGGTCAACAAATATTAGTGTTAATTTGCTATCTTCCTTCTGAAAGAGCTCGATGATACGTTTATCAAATGCACGACGATTGCCAATCTGCGTAAGGGGATCGATATAGGAATTTTTTTCTTCCTGGCTAAGACGCTGTCTTAGTTCCTGAATTTCGTTTCCTGCTTCTGCTAGTTGGTTCTGGAAATTATTGGTATTTGACTTGATCGCTTGGGTCGTCTTGATAAGGAGTTTAATCGTATCTGAAAGTGAAGTGTTGGACAGATCGTCCGAAATATTTTCCAGACCTTCGTCCAGTGAACGTTGATAATCATCAATCCCATTTTGGGTTTTTTCAACATTGTCTACTAGTTCGTATAAAATAGTCTTAAGTGACTCTTGCAGTTTTTCTTGCAAATGCACTTCATGTTCTATTATGTATTTTCTAAATAAATCTCGACTAACTTCTTGTGAAAATTCTTTTTTATCTTCAAGGATTCTGTTGACTGAGTTTTTAAGTTCAAGATCTCTATTGGCAACATAAACATACCACAATGCAAAGTTGCAAGGGTTCGGTGCTATACCGTTTTTTATCATTAGTGGTATAGCCTGCTTGACGTAGCGTGACGCAAGCAGCGTATCTTCCGGAAAATCAAGTGCCACTATCATGTCTCCCTTAGTTGTTATAGATTGTTTTTTAGCAGTGAGAGTCTGCTTGTTCGAGTTGTCTCTCTCCAAAATTGTTGATGCAATGTGACAAATTG
>JAHZIU010000095.1 GCA_022601315.1 Betaproteobacteria bacterium | reverse complement strand
CCAGATGTGGTCGATCTGGGACCGAAAGTACAATGATTGCCAATCTTACTGTGGTGTTCAATGCAAGTGTGACTGGCGAGAAAATTGTTGTCACCCAATGTGCAGGATGGTGCCAAATAACCGTTGCCCATAATCAGATTGCCTTCACCCATGGATACATAGCTTTTGATGATTGTGGACGGGTCAATCACATTGGCGAGGCGAATGCCACTGGCTTTCAAATCTTCAAATATCTGGATACGGTCATTAATGTTACCCGTAATGCAAATAATGGCTGCGTCAAAATCTCCTTTTTCCCATAGCCCATAGACCATATCATTGGGGCCGAGAATGGGTACACCCATTAGTGTATTTCCGTGTACTGCGGCATTGTTATCAAGTATGCCAACGGCACGTTGATGCGGTACACGTGAAATTGCATCTAAAGTAATGCTGCCGCCGCCAGCGCCGCCGCCAATCAGTAGAATGCGCTGCGGTCGAATGTTGGGGTAAGCGTCTTCGATTAAATCTCCACCCTTTGGAATTGACTTATTGAACGCCAATACATCCGCTTCAGAGATTACCCGGTCAGGAAATTGGGAAGCGAGCACAGTGACATCTAAACCCATTTTCTTTGCAACCAATGCTGCCTTCTTGGTCCAGCGTCGATCTGTCGTCACCGTTTTGGTTTTTTCTAGAGACAATAGATAATCAGTGTAATCTTCGTCTGGAGTGGCCGTGATCAATGCGATGGGTTGGTCGGTTTTTGCCGTATGATCTTTTTCTACCAGGTGTCGGAGAAAACCATTTGTTTCTGCTATGACATCATAGGCTGCCTTGGTCGTTTCAACGACACATACCGCATCTCCCTGGTTTACAGATGCACCCTCGTCAATACACCAGTCAACTATAACGGCTTGGTCTTCATTGGCATTTGCAGAAGGCATACGTATAACGGTTGTCATGACATCAACTCCCATATTGCATTCTCAATTTTTTCTGCGTTGACCAAGGCCTCTGTTTCTAGCCGACGAGCTGCAGGGATTACTTGCGATGCAGCTGCAAGTCGGACAATGGGTGCTGCCAACTTGTTGCTCAGCTTGTCGTATAGGAGAACTGCCAGTTCGCTTCCCCAATTAAATCCTGTGCTGCCTTCTTCGCAAATAACCAAGCGCTCACACTGCGTTCCATAATGCACCAAAGTTTCAAATGGAACTGGCCACAAACTTGAAGGGAAAACGGCGGTTACATTAAGTTCATCAATCTGTAGTTTATCCAGCAGTGGAACAAGTTCGCGACTCATTCCGCCATAAGCGATAACTGTGACGTCCGGTTTTCCAGAGCTGAAATTTTTTAAAGCGACTGTAGGATATCCGGGTATTTCGTCTGTTTGTTCTATAAGAATATGCGTGTGCTGATCCAATGGGTAAAGTAGCTTGTTTTCGATAAAAAGTACTGGATCATTGTCAGTAAGGATTGCATGTTGCAGGATGTCACCCACAGAATGTATGTGGCAGGGAGCCACCACTCTGATGCCGGGCAACCCTAAGAACATCTTTTCCAGACTTTGGCTATGTGTTGCACCATAACCCCGTCCACCACCCATAGGTGTTCGAATGACCAGAGGCACGTCTACCTGACCATTAAACATGCCTGGGAATTTGGCCATGTGATTAACAATTTGATCGGTACAAAGAGTCAAGAAGTCCCCAAACATTATCTCTACGACTGGCCGAAAACCACGTAGTGCCATTCCCACGGCAACGCCAGTGAATCCGCCTTCGCAGATTGGTGTACTAATAACCCGCTCGGGAAATTTTGTAGATAACCCTTTGGTAGCCTTGAAAGCGCCGCCATATGGGTCTACTATATCTTCACCAAGAACGACCACTTTTTCGTTGATCGTCAATGCATTTTCCAGCCCTGCTTGAATTCCCGCCAAATAACTTGCCACGATTAGTTTCCTCTCAAGTCAGAAACCAAGGTAGACACCTGTTGGCGAACTAATTGCTCAGTCTCTGCAACCAAAGACTGGTCAAGCTTCTCGCGTAAGCGGCTTATGGGTTCTCGTTGCAGGTGATGATCCAGTTCTTCTTGATCCCGTAGGTCATCTCCCTTGCTATGTGGTCCAAGTCGGTACGTGTGCATGAAGAGCAAACGCGGAGCACTTTGTGTTCGTATTTCATTTATCAGACGTTGTGCGGTTTCATTTACACCCGCTACGTCGTTGCCGTCAATCGCAAACGATGGTACACCAAAGGCTTCACTGCGTTGTTCCAGCGAACCTGAATGCTGCGTGCTCCAATGCGTGCTTTGGGCATACTGGTTATGTTCAACCGCAAACATGATGGGCAGATTCCACAAAGCGGCTATGTTCAAAGCCTCATAAACAGCACCCTCTGCCATAGCCCCATCACCCATAAATTGCACCACTACTGCGCCGCTGCCTTTTAGCTTCTCAGCGAAAGCCATGCCCGTTGCGACAGGTGACATGCCACCCAAAATACCGTTGGAATAAAAATTCTTTTTTTGTAGGTGCTGGCTGCCACCAATGCCTCCACAAACCCCAGTGGGGTGGCCAAGTATTTCCGCCAATAAACTCCGAGTATCGCCACAATAGGCAAGAAAGTGACCATGCCCACGGTGATTAGAGCAAATAATATCTGTTTCGACGTTAAGTGCAGAAATAACCCCAACGGCCACTGCTTCCTGACCCAGACAAGTATGCACTGTGCCCCCGATAACGCCATGAGCAAACAAATCGAGAAGTGTTTCTTCGACTACACGGATATGGAACATTTTTCGAAAAAATTGATGCAAAATATCCTGATCAAGTCTTTCTGAACTCAACATAATTCATCTCGTAGTTGGTGTTGCTGTATTCATTGCTAAAATGACTAATGGTAATATCAAGAATTAAACCTTTAAATCACATTAGGATTTTGTATACATAGGATAACTGTTTTATGTTTTAGTCTATTTTCTAATAAACAAGTAAAAGTTATTTTATTACGAGTCCTTGTCCGGTAGGCAATTCCAATACCCGATAACCCCGCGCTTCAAAAAATGGATCTTCTGCCTCTTTTTGCGGACGATAGGCCAGCCATCCATAATCATCCAGAATAATAATGCCGCCGGTGGAAACACGATTAAACAACAATTCCAAGGCACCCATTTCAGCCGGTGCATTGTTGAGATCAAGGTGGAGGAAGGCAATTTTTTCAGGCGCGATACGGTGCAATACTTCTGGTACAGCGCCTTGTGTGACATGAACCTGTTCCAGTTCTGCAAACCGTTGTTTTACCTTAGCGTAGAGATCCATACTATGCTCAGGCATGGCATGGTGATGCATTTCGGGAGAGTGTTCGAACAAGTCATATAAATAATACTGTTTGTCACTTTTTTCAAGTTCAACATAGTCACAAATGATTCTGGCAGAAGTGCCCTTGTAGCAGGCACATTCGATAAAATCTCCTGCAATACGCATACTTTGCTGCGCAGCCCAACATAGGATGTTTATTCGCCATATAATGGCTTTCTCAGCATCAGTTTCGACATGATTGATGAAGGCTGTCATAAATCTCTCATCATCGAGAAAACTCAGATTTCTACCGAAAGTAAAAATATTGTCACCGGTAAAAATACCTTGCGGTGCGACTTGATTAATTGCCTGTTGTATCCCCTTTGCAAATTCATCATGGTTTGTGGGGCCCCAGAACATGCTGGTTAAATAATTTTTCATATCTCTCCTATGTGGTACTGGGAACAGGTAGTGACAAGCCCGTGAATGTTGAGTCAATATCAGGTTGCTCGCTGTCCCGCACAGATCTTTCGGTAATCTGTAGTGGCCAGGAAACGGCGATCGTTGGGTCAATTGCGTTGATAATGTATTCGTTTTCTGCTGAATAAGCTGCAGTTACACAATAGATGATTTCGCAATCGTCAGTTAGTGCCTGAAATCCGTGCGCGAAGCCTTCCGGAATAACGAGGCTTCTTCGATTGCTGGCAGTAATAATTTCACCATGCCAATGTAAGAAAGTGGGCGAATTTTTTCTAATATCTACCGCTACATCAAAGATTTCACCCTTTAAACAACTTACCACTTTGGTTTCAGTATGCGGCGGTTTTTGATAATGCATGCCACGAACAGCGCCTTTTTTACATGTAAGTGTGTGGTTGATTTGTGCTATAGGTTTGTTGACGCCAGCGCTAATGAATTCTTCTACACAATAAAATCGTGAAAAAAAACCACGTTCATCCGCAATAGGTTTACGTTGTGCTAACGTAACGCCATCTAAAAGTGTCGGTGTAAAATCAAATCGAGACATGATTCCTCTAATTTATAGATTGTATTCTGCGATCTGGTCTAACGTGACCACTCGCATGTTTTGTTTGTTACGCCAGGCTTGGTGCCACTCAATGGTTTTATTTAGCGCCATTTCAAGTCGCCAATTTGATTGCCAGCCTAATTGATTACGTGCTTTACTGCTGTCCAGTTTCAAATAATTGGCTTCATGTGGTTGTGCTTGCTGCTTATCGTCGCATTGCCATTTGACGTCACTTCGGAATTTAGCCAATCGTTCGATAATCCACCGTACTGAACATGCATCTTCATCAATCGGGCCAAAATTCCACGCTTGTGCAAAATCTGCGCCATCCTTGAACAGTCGTTCTGCCAACATTAGGTAACCGGAAAGTGGTTCCAGTACATGTTGCCAGGGTCGCATCGAATGAGGTGATCGAATTTTTAGCACTTCACCAGCATCCAAGGCGCGTAAGAAATCCGGGATCAAACGATCTGCAGCCCAATCCCCGCCACCGATGACGTTGCCTGCTCTGGCACTTGCCACTGCAATATCCATTGATGCTAAATAGGATCGGCGATAGGCTGTAGTAACTAATTCCGCACAACTTTTACTGCTGGAGTATGGATCATAACCGCCGAGAGGATCGTTCTCGCGATAGCCCCATACCCATTCAAGATTTTCATAACATTTATCCGTTGTGACATTGACGACAGCTATTACACCTGGTGTTTTGCGTACAGCATCCAGTAGATTGACTGTTCCCATTACATTGATGGCATAGGTTTCTGCGGGTTGCGTGTAGGAATAACGTACCAGCGGTTGTGCGGCCAAATGAAAAACAATTTGCGGGTCTGCTTTTTGCATGGCATCGTGCAGTTTTTGCGCATCCCGAATATCGGCAATTTCGCTGCTTGCCATGCTTGTTCCAACGTCAGCAGTGTTAAAGAGATTCGGTTCGGTGGACGGATTAAGTGCGTAGCCGTGTACTTCTGCGCCCATGGTTTGTAGCCATAATGATAACCAGCCACCTTTGAACCCGGTATGCCCGGTTAGAAATATACGCTTACCTTGCCAGAAACTTTGATTGATCTTCATGGCCATTTTTTCCACGGTGCTTTGTCAGCTTGCCACAATTCCTCTAAATATTTCTTGTCTCGCAATGTATCCATTGGTTGCCAAAAGCCGCTGTGCTCATAAGCCATCAGATCATTCTGGGTGGCCAGATTATTGAGTGGTTTGCCTTCCCAATGTGTTGCATCGTCATCGATTAGATCAAGGCAATAAGGCGTTAACACGAAAAACCCCCCATTAATCCATCCGCCGTCTCCTTGCGGTTTTTCAATAAAGCCCCGAACAGATTTCCCATCCATATTAAGTGCGCCATAACGACCGGGCGGTTGAACTGCTGTCACTGTTGCGTGTTTATTGTGCTGCTTATGGAATTCGATTAGTTGGCTGATGTTGACGTCAGCCACGCCATCACCATAAGTGAAGCAAAATGCCTCTTCATCTTGTACATATTGCGCAACGCGTTTTAAACGCCCACCGGTCATGGTGTTATCACCGGTATCGACCAGTGTGACACGCCACGGCTCAACATGCTGTTCATGCACTTCCATTTGATTGTTCTTCATGCAGAAGGTCACGTCAGACATATGCAAGAAGTAGTTGGCGAAGTATTCTTTAATCATGTAGCCCTTATAGCCGCAACAAATTATGAATTCATGAATACCATACGCGGAATACATTTTCATGATGTGCCACAGCATGGGTCTTCCGCCGATTTCTATCATGGGTTTGGGTCTTAGCGTTGTTTCTTCACAGATTCGCGTTCCCAGTCCACCTGCAAGAATGATAGCTTTCATGATTTTTCATCCATATTATGGTTTTCCTGGCACCATTTTTTCCAGATATTCCGATAAGCTGTTTCAACCTTAACTGCAAAGT
>JAHZIU010000094.1 GCA_022601315.1 Betaproteobacteria bacterium | reverse complement strand
TAACTCCAATCCATCTGGTTATGAATTATGCATCGCCAATGGAGATATTGTCGGCGCATTCGGGTTGATCGAGGAAGGTGAAAATCAGAGGCGATTAGATTGGATTTTATTGAACAAAAATTCGCAAGGTTTTGGCATTGGCTCGATGATCATGAACAGAGTGCTGGCTCAGGCACGCGAAACAAATGTAGCGATTATTCTCATTACTACTAGCCATAAGGTATATAATTTTTTTGAAAAATTTGGCGCTATTAAAGTCTTTGAAATTGAAAATGGACTGGGGCCTAGATTGCATCGGGTCGATATGGAGTTACGCCTATAGAGCAACCGCAAGGGCCAATGCACATAGCAAATCATTGCGGCTCTTATGCTATAACCCTCCACTGGGCAGCCAACAGCTAGCCCATTGGACTAGTCTAATAGCTGTTGCTGATTTGGCATTCGGTTTTCAAAATGACCGCATTGAGAACCTTTCTTAACTTAAATTAAAAAATGCGGTAAAACAACGGAGCGTAAAAATGAGTAAGGTGGTTGATGAAGTAATTTCAGCAAATGCTGATTACGTAGCTAACTTCGGTGATAAAAGTGATTTGCCAATGCCTCCTGGTCGGCAATTTGCCATTCTCACTTGCATGGATGCCCGCTTAGACCCAGCAAAATATGCCGGACTTGCAGAAGGTGATGCGCATGTGATTCGTAATGCCGGTGGTCGAGCCAGTGACGACGCCATTCGTTCCTTGGTAATTTCTTATAAATTGCTGGGGACCAAGGAATGGTTCGTGATACACCACACCGATTGTGGAATGGAAACATTTACAAACGAAATTATGGGTGACCTGCTATCCGGCAGCCTAAAAACAGCAAGTGTGGATGCCTCAGGTTGGCATGACAGTAATGCCGGCGGCGGCACAACGGATGGAAAATTCATTAATTGGTTAACCATCAGTGATAATGCCCGAAGCGTTGTTGAAGATGTAGAACGAATTAGAAACAACGCAATGGTACCGTCGGACATTCCCATCTATGGATATATCTACGATTGTAAAACAGGAAAATTAGTAGAAATTCCCCAAGCGACTGCAGCGGGCAAAGCAAGTTAAAACAAACACATGCACAGCGTACAAAATGATCATGCTACGCATGTACTTTGTCGTACATGGGAGTTACGCACGATATAATACTAAAGGCTGGCCCACTTAATATTAAATCACATTCAACAGTACTCACATTATAGTAGGAGCCAAGATCTATCGCGCGCCTGATTATTCAACCTAAATCCTCACTAATCAGGCTATTTATATTTTCCTTCATTAATTTTGCCGTTTGTTCCAAGGCCATCTTTTCCTGTTGATTCAGTTCGGGGTGCAGATGACGAATGATGCCGGCACGACCCAGCACAACGGGAATACTGAAACAATTATCCTCTATCCCCTGCCATTCATAAAAGAAAGTGCTTAAAGGCATGGTTCTATGATCGTCGTATACAATGGTTTTTATAACCTCACAAGCAGCTGTCGCAATTGCATAATTAGTGTGGCCTTTTAATTGATAGACTTCAAAACCGGCGTGATTAACTTCCTGAAAAATACGGCGGTTGGATGGAATATCAGCGATTCGTTCGCTGCCCGCAAAAGCATTACTGAAAATTGGAAACTGGTTTGGGCCATGTTCTCCCAGAATATAAGCACGCAGATCATCAGGGTGAATTTGTTCTTCGGCGGAAAGCAGGACCCTGAATCGTGCAGAATCAACCAGCGTTCCGATTCCCATTATTTTTGAAGGAGGAAATTTGGTAAGTTTGGTGACAAAATAAGTCAAGATGTCAACCGGATTAGAAATGACAATAAAAATAGCCTGCGGATTATTTTGTACCAAGCCTGGGATTATCTGTCTGAATAATTTGATGTTTTCTGGACCTAGTTCCATACGGCTGGTTACCTGACTTTTTAATCTGACCGACGCGGTAATGACCAGAATATCGCAGTCTTTAATCTCCTCAACGGGACTGCCTTCAATAACCATTGGTCGCTCACAGAACGACAGGGTATGTTGTAAATCCAGCGCGTCGCCTTGTGCTTTGGTTATATTTCTGCTCGATAGCACCAGGTGATTACATAGACCTTTCAACACAGTAGCATAAGCAATCGATGAGCCGACATGACCCGTTCCAATGATGGCAATTTTCATTTCGAATTTACCTTAGCGTGGTTTATGCAGTATTTTGTCCGTGTTTTAGGATCATACTTGTTTGTCGCTATTTTTACAGCGTGAACAAACAAAAAACAATTTAAAATAAGGCCATACTATCCTAATATCCTAATTTTCTGGCACAACAAGGAGAAATAATGTCACGCATTAAAGCGACTTTTTATAATACACAAGGTGAAGCTTTATCCGGCTCACTGGAGACACCAACGGGTACTGTAAAAGCTTATGCGTTGTTTGCGCATTGTTTTACTTGTTCCAAGGATATTGCAGCTGCATCACGCATCACGCGCGCTTTGGCAGAACAAGGTATTGCAGTGTTGCGTTTTGATTTTACAGGTTTGGGTAATAGCGAAGGTGATTTCTCGAATACAAATTTTTCTTCAAATTTACAGGATTTGATTGCTGCTGCAGATTTTCTGCAACAACACTATGCGGCGCCTGCATTATTGATTGGTCATAGTCTGGGTGGCGCTGCAGTGCTAGCTGTAGCACAGCATTTAGACAGCGTCAAAGCAGTGGTCACAATTGGCGCGCCAGCAACAGCAGGCCATGTGAAACATTTGTTTGCTGACTCAGTGCATGAAATTATGGATAAGCAAACGGCATGTGTCGAATTAGGTGGGCGTCGTTTTCAGATTCAGCGTCAACTCATTGATGATTTGGAAAACTACAATTCTTTAGAACATATCAGAATGTTAAACAAAGCCTTGTTGATTTTTCACTCACCAATGGATAACGTTGTGCCCATTGATGAGGCATCACGTATTTATACCGCAGCCATGCACCCGAAAAGTTTTGTTTCTCTTGATCATGCAGACCACCTGTTATCACGCATGGAAGATTCCCAGTATGTAGCAAATGTGTTAGCAGCCTGGGCAGGACGCTATCTGCAGACTAATGAACCACAAGAAACGAGGAAACACAATGCGCCATTGGTTGCCGCTGGCAATGTTATCGTACGAGAGCGGGATAAAAAATTTGCACGTGAAATTTATACCGAACACCATCAATTGGCAAGTGATGAACCGACCGCAATGGGTGGTGCTGATTCAGGTGCAAATCCTTATGAATTATTGCTCGCAGCGCTAGGAAGTTGTACTTCCATGACGTTACGAATGTATGCAAACCATAAGAAAATTGATTTGCAGAGTGTTGAAGTTGAATTGCACCATAGCCGTATTCACGCCGAAGATTGCGCAAGTTGTGAAGATCAGGCACCATTGATTGATCAAATTACACGTGTAATAAAACTGAAGGGAAATCTGAATGATCAACAACATAGCCGATTACTGGAAATTGCCGATTCATGCCCAGTACATAAAACATTGGAGAATCAGATTAATATAGTAACCAATACGCCTTCAACTTGATATTTGCAGATACGATATTCCCAACAATACTACTAGTATCAGTAATGCAGAAAGACAACAGCGAAGAAAAATTTCGTATTGATAAATGGTTATTTGCCGCCCGTTTTTTCAAAACACGTTCATTGGCCGCTGAAGCCATTGAGCGTGGTAGAGTTACAATTAATGAGCAACGTGTTAAGCCCGCAAAGTTGTTGACCGAGGGAGAACTGTTAGCCATTCGTATTGGTAATTATCAATATGTCATTGAGGTACTTGGATTATCTAATAAACGCGGTTCCGCAACGATGGCGCAAAAACTCTATCGTGAAACAGAAGAAAGCCGTAAGCAACGCGAGATTGTCGCTGAACGCCTCAAAGCCCAACCACAACCCTTTTACACCAAAGGCAGG
>JAHZIU010000093.1 GCA_022601315.1 Betaproteobacteria bacterium | reverse complement strand
TATTCCCGCAAAAATACCTTCTTCCTGTGCCAATCGCCGCGTCCAATCTTCGGCCTCATTCTGCGAGACATAAAGCATTTGGTCAACTCGATTTGAATCATAGATTTTGGGTAAATAAGCCGGCGACCATTTGCGAATTCCTGGAATCTGAGCACCTTCTTCTGGCTGCACGCCAACGATTTTAATTGTTGATTGCTGCTCCTTAAAAAACCTGGCACAACCCATAATGGTACCGGTCGTCCCCATACTACTGACAAAATGTGTAATTTTACCGCCGGTATCCCGAAAAATTTCCGGCGCTGTGCCTTCGTAGTGCGCCAACGGGTTATCTGGATTGGCAAACTGATCCAGGATAATGCCTTTGCCCTCTTCACGCATTTTTTCAGCCAAATCCCGCGCTTGCTCCATACCACCCGTTTTAGGTGTCAATATGATTTGCGCACCATATGCACCCATGGACTGACGTCGTTCTATACTCAAATTCTCTGGCATAACCAACACCATACGATAACCCATAATGGCTGCTGCCATAGCTAGTGCAATACCTGTATTGCCGCTGGTCGCTTCAATCAACGTATCACCTGGCCTGATATCACCACGTTTCTGCGCATGTGCAATCATGGATAACGCAGGGCGATCTTTGACTGAGCCGGCTGGATTATTACCTTCCAGTTTCGCGAGAATTACGTTACTGGTTTCTCCAGGCAAGTACTTGAGCTGTACCAGCGGCGTATTACCAATAAAATTTTCAATCGTTTTGTACATTGGAGCAATTTATTGCAGATAATAGCCAATTATCGCACACACTACCAAAACGCAACGACAACACGACACAAATAAAAAAACCCACTGGTAATAACCAGAGGGTTCATGTTAACTATACAAAAATTTGAAACGCTTACTTTTTACCTACCTCTCTTTCCTCAACTTGCTTAGAGCCAACTGAAATACCACCACGACGAAGTTTCTTTACGGTACCACGACCAATGCCGTTTACATTTACTAAGTCATCTTCAGATGCAAAATTGCCTTCTTTCTCCCGGTATTCAATAATCGCTTTTGCTCTCGCAGGACCAATTCCCTGGATTGTTTCAAGCTCAGCCTGCGTTGCAGTATTGATATTTACTGCGGCATTTGAGAAACCAGAAAAAACAAATAAAAGGAAAATTACTAATAGAATTTTTTGCATAATTTTGCTCCCTTTTAAAATACAAATACTGAGTTTATGAAGAAAAAATCACCTCAATTTTTGTACCAATTAAAAAAATATCTCCATACGCCGATAAATAAACACCGCACAAAGATAAAAATTTATATCGGATATTCATATGATTTTATTGAGTTAATCATCTAACTTTTTTTTAAAAAAGCTTGAAACCCAGACATGAAGCCATAAAACAACATCAAGCATTTTTGAAGCGCGAATGCTTAACATACAAAATTGTCAGCAACGGCAAAACAAACCCAATAATAGTAACCGTAATCAATAATTGTCCCAATTCACTGTAATCAGCAGGAATCGTCACTTGTCCAGAAGCTTGGTCTTTCACTTCACGTGTAACATCAAAGAATTGATTAAGATATTTGGTTCCAAGTTGCGAAGCCGATAGCGCAAGATTTGTAAATGAAGCCATTACAGCAAAAAAAGTGGCTTTGAGTTTTTCCGGTGCGGAATTGGCAATCCACGCCAACATAGGAATCATGGCAATCTGGCCTAATGGTGATTCCAATGCTGTATCAATTAGCGCAATAAATCGCGCATCCACTACTCCACCGGTCACAGAAGCGGTCCATTCATGCAAACCAAAAAACATACCAATGATTGGCATTGAAAGTAACGTACCCGCTATGGTTAAAAACCCGATAATGTAAGCGATGGAACGCTCCGCCATAAACCGGCGAAAAATAAACATGCCAAATAAAGTCAATGTTGCGCCTACCAGAGACAATATGGCCAAAAATTGCTGATCAAATGCAAGCTCGTCAATCATCCACCAGGTTGCTCCGGCACCTGGCCCCGGAATCGCACGAAAAACAAAAACAAGAACAGCTGTTCCTACCAAAACATTTCGCGCTTCAGGCTCAAGCTCTCCAGTCAGTCGCCACATCAGAAATATAACAATGGTCATGGATATGACAAATATGATTTCTTCTCCACCAGGTATACGGCTGAGACCTATACTCAATGACAAAATAGTGAACAACAAGCCGCCACCAAGTATCCACCAGTTAATTGGTGGCGGTTCTGAATGAACCCCCATTAATACGAGCGCTTCCTGCCGGCCATATCCTTGTGCTATAAATCGCCTAATTTCGCGTCGTTGTAACCAGGATGCAAACACCACCCCACATATTGAAATCAACGGAATGATTAACGCCAGTTGATAAACAAATAAGTAAACCGCTTCTTTTTCAGCCTCTGGCAATGTCCCTGCGTCCCGTAACACAAAAACATTCACCAGTGACACTAAAATACCACCCCCGATAATCGCAACCCGTCCCAAAGTCTGCATGGTGACATGCATTAACTTGCGTTTATCTGCATCCAGTTTTTGTCCATTTTCATCGACTCGCGGCACAGCTTCAACCGTCATGGCATCAGCCACTACATCCTGCAAAACATACCCAATGGGTGCCAGTAAAGCTGAGATTACAAACCAGGTTTCTACAGATGCCATCTCTACCATGGTGTCCGTATGCCCAAGCAAGCCAATCATGATCAGCAAACTCAGCATGATCAAACTCGCACCCAGGTAAACAAGTAAGCCTTTCCATCGCCAAACCAGGTCGACTAAATGCCCCATAGGCATTTTAAGCGCCCAAGGCAACATCATCCAGAAACCAAGCATGGCTAAAAATTCAGCCGAAAGTCCAAGCTTTTCCTTAACATAAAATGTGCCGACAATACCCGTCAGGCCCGAAATACCTGCAGCCATATAGACCATCAGCGGTGGCAAATACGAAAGCCTCATTTCACGCCCTAGCGACAGAATATTAGCGTTAAACCATTGACTCACTACAGACATAAACCCAATAACTGGCGGCAAATTTTTCATAAATATTGTTGTTTGATTTATTTTTAAAAATTTTTTACATTTGCTTAGGGCGCACACCAACTCTTATTTGAATCTTTTTTTCCGCGCCATCACGTACTACGACAACCGTCACCGTCTCTCCTGGCGATAATGCAGCCACTAAATTGAGCATATCCGATGAATTCTGCACAGCATCATCTTCCACAGCTATCAAGATATCTCCCGGAGCAATTCCAGCCCTGTCAGCGGGCCCATCTCTAAGCACACTGGATATTAACGCGCCAGTTGTTGTTTTCAGACCAAATGACTCGGCCAGTTCCTGCGTCATATCTTGCATACTCACGCCTACCCAGCCGCGTATCACACTACCCGATTGAAGAATTTGCTCCATAATTTGTTTGACAACATGTACCGGAATTGCAAACCCAATACCCAATGAACCACCGGTTCGGGAATAAATTGCGGTATTAATGCCAATTAAGTTACCCGATATATCCGTCAACGCCCCGCCAGAATTACCCGGATTAACTGCAGCATCTGTTTGAATAAAATCTTCAAAAGTATTAATACCCACCTGACTTCTACCCAACGCACCAATAATACCCATGGTTACACTCTGCCCGACACCAAACGGATTTCCCACTGCCAGAACGATATCACCGACTTTTGCTTGCTCAGGCTGCGCAAAAGTA
>JAHZIU010000092.1 GCA_022601315.1 Betaproteobacteria bacterium | reverse complement strand
TCATACGCTTAACTTGCTACGCCCAATTTATGCCAAAACAGCAGCATATGGACATTTTGGACGTGAAGACGTTGATTTCACTTGGGAAGCAAAAGATAAAGCATCACAACTTCGTGCCGATGCAGGTGTGTAAAGTATTTATTCAATTTTTTGAACTTGGTTTTTAAGTAAAGATTTAACCCACAACGTTGAGGAGCGCTGCAGCGGATTATTCCGTGAGGCTCGACAATGTGGGCATCGTAACAACGGCGCTCTTTTTCCTATTCTAGGAGTGAAGATTATGAACGCTGTACTCAATTCTGATGGTTCTCCATTTACTGATTATAAAATAGCGGATATTTCTCTGGCTGACTGGGGGCATAAAGAGCTTGCAATTGCAGAAACTGAAATGCCTGGTTTGATGGCGTTGCGTGAGGAATATGGAGATCAAAAGCCTTTAGCAGGTGCACGTATTGCCGGTTCATTGCATATGACTATTCAAACGGCGGTACTCATTGAAACCCTGGTTGCTTTGGGCGCGGAAGTACGTTGGGCCTCCTGTAATATTTATTCAACGCAAGATCATGCAGCTGCTTCGATTGCTGCAAAAAATATTCCTGTGTTTGCTTATAAAGGGGAATCGCTAGAGGATTATTGGGACTATGCGCATGAGATCTTTGAGTGGACTGTAGCTGGTCAGCCAAGCGGCGCCAATATGATTTTGGATGATGGTGGCGATGCGACTTTATTGCTGATTTTGGGTAGTAAAGCAGAAAAGGATATTTCTGTTATTGCAAACCCGACCAATGAAGAAGAAGAAGTTTTATTTGCTTCTATAAAAAAGAAATTAGCTGTTGATGCAAGCTGGTATTCCAGGAATCTTGCTGGAATTCAAGGTGTTACCGAGGAGACTACAACAGGCGTACATCGTTTATATGAAATGCAGAAAAATGGAGAGTTGCCTTTCCCTGCATTTAATGTAAACGATTCTGTAACCAAATCTAAGTTTGACAATCTTTATGGTTGTCGTGAATCCTTGGTTGACGGTATTAAACGAGCGACTGATGTTATGATTGCCGGCAAAGTTGCATTGGTTTGTGGTTATGGGGACGTGGGTAAGGGCTGTGCACAATCTTTGCGCGGTTTGGGTGCCACGGTGTGGATTACTGAAATTGACCCCATTTGCGCATTGCAAGCGGCTATGGAAGGTTACCGGGTTGTCACAATGGATGAGGCTTGTGACCAAGTTGATATATTTGTTACGGCTACGGGCAATTTAAGAGTGATTGCGCATGATCATATGCTGAGAATGAAAGATCAGGCGATTGTTTGCAATATTGGTCATTTTGATTCCGAAATTGATATTGCTTCTGTACAAAAATATCAGTGGGAAAATATCAAGCCGCAGGTTGATCACGTTATATTTCCAACTGGCAGGCGTATCATTGTATTGGCACAAGGAAGGCTTGTGAATCTGGGGTGTGCAACGGGTCATCCTTCGTTTGTGATGTCCAGTTCATTTACTAACCAAGTACTGGCTCAAATGGAACTTTGGCAACATGGCGACAACTATCAGAAAAACGTTTATGTTCTACCTAAACATTTAGATGAAAAAGTTGCGCGATTACATCTTGGGAAATTAGGAGCCGATTTGACTGTGCTCACGGATGAGCAGGCTACTTATCTTAATTTGGATAAAAATGGTCCTTTTAAACCGGAAATGTACCGGTACTGATTTTCAGCTTTACTTTATACATTAAGACAATATTGGCGAATTCTATAATTTGCTAGTATTGTCTTTTTCAAGATCAAATATGCGGTATTGAAGCTAGCAGTATTAATCAAGCAATAATAATAGATTTTGATATTCTGATTGAGCTGCAGTGCTACCGTTGGTCAATTCGATTAACTTGCTTCACTTGAGCAAGAAAACTTCAATGTAGTGCTTCGATAATCAATAAAGATGGAATCACAAAAAAAATTTGTACCAACTTTTAGTTTCGAGCTCTTTCCACCGCAAACTCCCAAGGGTATTGAGAGACTACGCGAAATCCGTCAACAATTGGCGCAATTAAAACCAAAGTATTTCTCGGTTACATTTGGTGCAGGCGGGTCTACCCGTGAACGTACTCTGGAAACAGTGTTGGAAATGCAGGCTGAAGGCCATATGGTTGCGCCACATATTTCTTGTATTGGCTCAACTCGTGAAAATATTAGCGCTATTCTAGAAAAATATCAGGATGCAGGGATTCGACAAGTTGTCGCATTACGTGGCGATCTGCCTTCGGGAATGGCACAGGCAGGAGAGTTTCGCTATGCCAGTGAATTGGTGGCGTTTATTAGGCAAGAGTTTGGTCGGACTTTTCATATTGAGGTAGCTGCTTATCCAGAATATCATCCTCAGGCACAATCAGCTCAGACAGATTTTAATAACTTTGTCAGGAAAGTTGAAGCGGGTGCAGATGCTGCCATTACTCAGTATTTTTATAATGTAGATGCTTATTTTCATTTTATAGATTTGTGTGAAACCGCCGGTTTGGAAATTCCCATAGTCCCTGGCATTATGCCAATTAATAAATTTTCTCAACTGGTTCGCTTTTCAGATGTTTGTGGCGCAGAAGTGCCGCGTTGGATTCGTAAAAAATTGGAAAGTTATGGTGATGACAGTGCCTCAATCCATGCATTCGGATTAGATGTTGTTACAGCGCTTTGTGAGCGTTTACTCAGTGCAGGTGCGCCAGGCTTACATTTTTATACATTAAATTCGGCTGGTTTAACTTCAGCCATCTGGCAACGTCTTGGGATTAAGCCATACAAGCGATGAAACGAAAATGATGTTGTTTCAGAGATGACAGAAGCAGGTATATAATGCTCACATACGTTATCTGTACAAATAAAATGGCATAAGGTTGTAAAATGAAGAAGACAAAATCTAATACAAATAAAACAAAAAAGAATGATGTAAAGAAATCAGCTGTAGAAGAACCAATTCAAGAAGCATTGGCCTCTGAGGAGCCAATGGAGGCGGAGGCTGTCACTGAGGAATTAACTACCAAATCATCTCCAATTGATGAATCTGTTGAGCATGCTCGGGATGTATTGGCGACGCAACTCGGTTTGGTTAAAGAAAAAGGATATGATTTTGCGCCTGAATTCAAGGATATGACCACGCAGCTCTATCTCTTTGGTGTAATGTGGAAGTACGCAGAAGATCTGGAAGATGTGACTGATGCTCGGGAAACTGCGTTTTCTGCGTTGGAAGTTATGTTGACCAGTGATGGATTTCCTAAGAAAAAAATACCAAAGCGCGTTGAGTTTCTTAGAAAAATGTCCAAAGTAGAAGATGGTAGTAATGCGTTAGCAGTAGCAATCGGATATGATGCCAAGCTGGATGATACTAGTTTGGTAGAAGTATTTGATCATTTTGTAGATGATGTACAAGTTTCCGGCGCTTTTTGGCGTCTTTATGATCGTTGTAGAAAAACCATGTTATATGGTGGCCTATTGGTTGCATTCGTTATAATTTGGTTTGTTACACTCTTCATGCCAGGTAATTCTGCAATAGCAATTCTTGCGGCTGGATTGATTGCAGCAGCTCTTTTTGTTATTCCTGTTTTTCTAGTTGGATTGTTAATTTATCATTTAAAAATTAAGAAAGCTGTTTAATGAGCTTGAAAAAAGATACCGAAATGGCGCTTAATATTTACTAATTACTAATATATTTTTCGTTTAAATCATGTAATCGGCCATTAAGTATAGAATGGGTGCACATATTATTGATGGCAAGGCAATAGCTGGGTCCGTACGTGCCGAGTGGAAATTGCGAGCAGAAAATCTGGTTAAGCAGGGTATTACGCCTGGCTTGGCCGTTATTATTGTTGGTGATGATCCTGCATCAAGTATTTATGTGCGTAATAAGGTTAAAGCATGTAACGAGATTGGTATTTATTCAGAAGTTCATCGTTTCTCTGGGGATGCTCTCCAGGAGGATGTATTACTTTGTATTCAAAAACTGAATGAAAATGTTCAGATTCATGGAATTTTAGTTCAATTGCCATTACCTCCACATTTTGACAATAATGCTGTGATCACTTCGATTACTACACAAAAAGATGTTGATGGCTTTCATTTATATAATCTTGGTGCATTGGTTACGGGAAATGCAATCTTTTTACCATGCACGCCTTATGGTGTGATGGTTATGTTGGAAAAAAATAATATACTTATTGAAGGACAGCATGCTGTAGTGGTTGGGCGTAGCAATATAGTTGGTAAACCAATGGCATTCATGTTATTGCAACGGGGCGCTACGATGACTATTTGTACATCGAAGACACGTGATTTGGCAGCGTTTACCCGTAGTGCAGACATATTAGTGGTCGCAGTTGGAAAGCCTAAAATGATTCAGGCAGAAATGGTAAAGCCGGGTGCAACAGTCATTGATGTTGGTATTAATCGCTTGCCGGATGGCAAGCTTTGTGGTGACGTGGATTTTGATTCTGTCAGTCAAGTTGCAGGTTACATTACGCCCGTTCCTGGTGGTGTTGGTCCGATGACAATTACTATGTTATTGTGTAATACTATTACCGCCGCAGAACGTGTACAAGCGCATACATCGCAAGTGTAATATCTTTTAATTTAAATGGTAGAGCTTGACATGGAATCGCCAGATATTGATCCGCAAGAAACACAAGAGTGGCTAGAAGCACTTGAATCTGTATTGATTAATGAGGGTGCAGAACGTGCCCATTTTCTACTGGAAAAATTGGTCGAAAAGGCGCGCAGGTCAGGTGCCTATCTCCCTTATAGTGCCAATACAGCGTATATAAATACGATCCCTACCGGTAAAGAACAGCGCTCCCCTGGTGAGCATGCAATAGAACAACGTATTCGTGCCTATGTGCGTTGGAATGCTATGGCGATGGTATTGCGTGCTAATAAAAATACCAATGTTGGTGGTCATATCGCTTCTTTTGCATCGGCTGCAACACTCTATGACGTTGGTTATAATCATTTTTGGCATAACACTAGTGAAAATCATGGTGGGGACTTGGTATATACCCAGGGGCATTCAGCACCCGGTATTTATGCCTACGCTTATTTGGCCGGTGTGTTGACTGAAGAGCAATTGAACAACTTCCGGCAAGAGGTCGGTGGCAAAGGATTGTCATCTTATCCGCATCCCTGGTTAATGCCGGATTTCTGGCAGTTTCCAACAGTTTCAATGGGGTTGGGGCCATTAATGGCAATCTATCAGGCCCGCTTCATGAAGTACTTGGGTAGCCGTGGATTAGTAGAAACCAATGGCCGAAAAGTT
>JAHZIU010000091.1 GCA_022601315.1 Betaproteobacteria bacterium | reverse complement strand
GCACCATTTATGTCGACCCGAACCGCTTTATCATCATTTTCATTCGTATCGTCGGGTATCAGATAGGCCGTAAAAGTCGGCATCACATTGTTTTCATCATTGGATTCTGTTTTTGCGTGTTCGACAAGCTTTTCAAGTGTTTCTTGATAATAGGATTCGTCTACAACTTCAAATTCAAATTTCGATAGGTTAGGCCAAGCGAATACTTCTGTTTGCTGTTCTGCTGTATGTTCTTTATTGGTAGTTTTTGCTTTGTTTGATGCCGGTTGCTTTTGTTGTTTTCGTTTAAACACTAAAAATAAAACTGTTAATGTAATCGCGAATGTTATGGGCGCGGCATCCGTACTAACTAAGCTGGCAACTATGAATGCAATAATTGCTGATAATACAAATGCTGCTAGTGGTGCCATATTATTCCCCGTTTTGTTGACTTATTTGCAGTAACAATTGGTGCTTCTGCATGAAGCGCTAATTTACATGACATTAGTGTCCGTTCCCTGGCTTTTTGTTGTGATGTGTATTTGGTTTATAAACCATATTAATGAATTTCTATGTTTTTTTGAATTCGTGTGGCTTGAATCTTCTTAGTAGATCAACTACTTTTCCCAGTATTTTGTTGTTCAATTCATAAACAGACCAATTCATCCATTCCGGTTCTTTTCCAAGACTTTTTTAAATTGTTTTCATATTCTGCCATTAAATAGCACAACGCTATTAAAAAATCTATGTTTTGCTCGCTTGATATCAATTATGCTTTTGGACTTATTAAAGTTGCGCGTGAAAATAAATTAATTGCAAAGGGCACTATACTGCCACCAACTGATCGGCAAAAATGAAAAACAGTAAGTGCCAAAAAATTGATGAGGAAAGTTTCAAAGTTGAGAAAGGTTTTAAAAAAGGATTGATATGAGTATTACAGAAAAAGAACATCAAAATCTTCTTAATAGGATCAAAGAACTTGAGTGCGAATTAAGAATTAAGACAGATAAATATGAACAAGAAATAAAGAACCAGGAAATATATTTTTTATCAATGCTGAATCGTAGAAATAGCGCACTTGTAAATTGTCGAGTATTTAGTGCTCTTATGTTTGTGTTTGCATTTGTTTCTATGTATTTGCATATATGAGATAGACACCATTATTCCTAGCGCTATTTAAGGCCAAAATAAGAAATAATATATTCTCCTATAAAGAACCCAGTGACCCCTAGAGACACAACTAAAAATGGGTTTTTGTACCATCTAGGAACCGGTTTTCCGGACGCTGGTTTTAGTTCTTTAAATGATGACAGATATAGTTTGCCGGCAACATTTAACCGTATATCAGTATATTCTCGCGATGGGGTATTTGTTCCATTTCCATTTGCATATGTGGCTTCGATCACACCTTCGTTATATAAAGATTCGACTATATCTACATCCAGGTTGCCATGGTTTGTATCGCAACCTGGGTTGTCCCTGATGTATTTGAGTGCGCTTTGGATTCTTAAATTTGTGTTTTTCATGTGTATTCAGTGGTTAAATTATAAAAAGCCTACAATAAAACCATGTTCTTGACAAACGACCACATCCGGGAAACTCTAGTAACTAGCTCCCTCTGGGGGAGCTTTCATCATACTGCCCGCTTTGCGGGTAGAGGTTGATTGTTCTTAAAATCTTCCAAAAATGAGCATGTTAACTGAAAATGCCGTTCCTAAATTGAGTTTCATCAAAATCCTCAATGGGTTGTGGTCGCCCGACACCAAAGCCTTGGGCGAAATCAATACCAATTTTCTGGAGGCATTTCAGAATGTTGTCATTCTCGACAAACTCTGCAATGGTTTGTAAACCCATAATGTGTCCAATTTCATTAATCGATTTGACCATAGCCTGATCAAGCGGGTCGTTAACAATATCCTTCACAAAGACTCCATCGATCTTCAAATAGTCTACGGGTAAATTCTTGAGATACCCATAGGAAGATAAGCCGCTACCAAAATCATCTAATGCAAACTTACAGCCCATCTCTTTGAGTGTTTTGATGAACCTGCTGGCATTTGTTAAATTGGCAATTGCCGCTGTTTCCGTAATCTCAAAACAAATTTTTTTTGGAGGGAAATTCGCTTTATCAAATTTCCCAATCAAAAATCTTAGAAAGAGTTCATCTCCCAAGGAGCGACCCGAAAGGTTGATGCAAAACAATTCCAAACGTGTCAGGCGCTCAGTTCGGCTTTCGAACCATTGAAAAGTCGCATTCACAACCCAATAGTCGATTTTAGTAGCAAGATTGTATCGTTCAGCAGCGGAAAGAAAAACCTTGGGTGAAACAATACCTTCCCCTGGGCTTTCCAGCCTTAATAACAGTTCATAGTGCCCACCTCTTGACGCTCCGGGGTTGATCGGTAAGATGGGTTGAAAATATAAGCGAAAATGATCTTCCGCTAAGGCCTGCTGAATCTTCACTACCCATTGCATCTCACCGTGGCGTTTCGCTAGTTCTTCATCATTCGGATGATAGACATGGATGCGGTTACGACCAGCATCTTTGGCCGCATAACAAGCTGAGTCTGCAGCGCCTAGCGCGCTACCAACGCTCCCGGTCAACGACGTGATAGGAACTAACCCTATACTTACTCCAATATTGAACACTTTGTCTTCCCACTGAAACCTAAAGTCTTCGATCGCCTTATGTACCGTACTTGCCACTCGTCCGGCTTGCTCCAGCGTACAATGTTCCATCAACACACCAAATTCATCGCCGCCCAAACGCGCCAGCGTGTCCCTATCTCTGATTTTTTCTCCTAATAGTTGTCCTAATTGACGAAGCAATTCATCTCCTGCCGCGTGACCACAGGTGTCATTGATTACTTTGAACTCGTCTAGGTCAAGGTAACATAAAGCATGTTCAGCTTGGTCGGCGCGGACTGAATCCAACAGTCGCTGCGTGCGCCGCTCGAATTCACGCCGGTTCACCAAGTTTGTCAAACCATCGTGAGTTGCCTGGTAAGTCAGTTCCTGTGCTAAACGGAGGCCCTCTGTTGTGTCCTTGAAGATCAATACGCTACCGAGTATTTCACCATCGCGGTCGCGTATTGGAGCCACTGTACTTTGGATACCGTATTCCAGACTGGAGCGATTAATCAAAATAGCATCGTTCATTAAGCCTTGCGTACAATCTTTCGTCAAATAAAACAATATAGGGCTAGGGGCGCGTTCTCGAGTCTGTCGATTGATGATTTGGAAGACTGTATCGAGCGCTTTCCCCTTTGCTTCGACGAGTGTCCATCCGGTCAATTCCTCGGCTACGGGATTGAGGAATTCTACAACGCCCTTGGCATCGGTTGTGATAACCGCATCACCGATCGAGCGGAGAGTAACTTCTGCCCGTTCCTTTTCGGCATAAAGCGCATGCTCAACTCGCTTGCGTTCGGAAATGTCTCGCATGAAACAATGGTGTCCTAGAAACATTGCATTTTGGTCCACTCTCTTAACCATCAAGACATGCTTATATAGGATCGAACCGTCCTTTCGTATTCCCCTGGCCTCGAATTCACCTTTTCCGTCATCTAAAACATGTTGATATGCCAGAATTGCTTTCTCTCGATCTTCGGGATGCACGGTCGGCTCCCAGGGTTGTCCAATCAACTCAGTGGGCACATAGCCTAGCATCGCAGCGTAGTCTTTATTGACAGTTAGATATTGACCACCGGCACTAAGCCGAGCGATTCCTGGCATTGCATTTGCCAATGCCGTGATCGTCTCAGATAACTCATTCTCCCTGTTTTGCTGCATGGTAATATCTTCAATTCTAAGAAGAATTTTTCCGGTGTGGTTTCCGTCTGTATATATCCGCCGTGCGTTCAAACGAAATACTCGAGACCCAATCGTCGGAAACTCGCGTGTAGCCTCAATACTTTCGTATGGTGTATTCTTTGTAGCGGTATTCACTATAAGTGCTCGTAGTTCAGGAATATCCAATTGTGCATCTGCCAGTTCATAAACTAGAGTGTGTTCCGCCGTCCCTGGTGTTACTTGAAAGGTTTCGTAGAAAGCTTGGTTGGCGATAATTACGCGGGCTCCTTCATCCAGGACTAAGCATGGCTGACTGATCGTGTTTAAGATACTAACGGGATTCAGCCCAATAGACAGCATCGACTTTTGCATGCCTTCCTCCTCTTGCCGATGAATTTCATATTTGACAGTATAACTTTCAAAATCAAGTGCTGCTCTACTTTACATAGACCTCATTACGAACAAGTTCTAGAGTGTAGATGCCTACATCCAGATAAATGGTGCGCTGTGTATTAATAGGTGATTTTATGTTTTTGTGTATATACGAATTAATGCAATTCGTTCTCATAGTATCCATTTCTTTGGAATGGTTATTTTATAGTGGCGCAATTCTACATCCAGGGCAAGCGCTAAGAATGAAACAGGGAGCATATAACCTGTTAGTGTGATAAAAGTCACAATTTCTGGCAGATTTAACTATAGATGGTAATGAGTTATGTAAACTTAAAAGTTTTGCTCAGATCCAAAGGATTTAGTATGAATAATGACAACATACAAAAAGTAGAGATCGTTGACATCAGAATGTCTTTTTTATCAATGGTGATATTTATGGTTAAGGCTGTTATTGCTTCTATTCCAGCTATGATTATTCTTATGATTATTGGAACTTTGACATTTGGAGTATTGGGTAGGTTGATGAGTGGAATCAGTAGCTTTTAATTTATTTACATAAAAACAGGTAACTCTCGGATTAGGTATCCTTGGATACTTGATTATGAAGCGCCTACTACTGCAACTAATTCTCCCACTGCATTGATTGTCATGAAAACTACCATGCCCACCTGTAGTTGCATTCAGAAGTAACCCCAGATAGTTGGACAACAGAAT
>JAHZIU010000090.1 GCA_022601315.1 Betaproteobacteria bacterium | reverse complement strand
GCAACTTCAGGAGATACCGGTTCTAGTGCTGAATATGCGATGCGTGGCAAACATGGGATACGCGTATTCATGTTATCACCACTTGGAAAAATGAGTCGTTTCCAAACGGCGCAAATGTTTTCTCTACAGGATGAAAACATTTTTAATATCGCTGTTCGTGGTGTATTCGATGATTGTCAGGATATCGTCAAAGCAGTCAGCAATGATCATGAATTTAAACATACGCACAGGATTGGCACGGTAAATTCCATTAACTGGGCACGAATTGTGGCGCAAATTGTTTATTATTTTAAAGGCTATTTTGCAGCGACGCAGTCTAATAATGAACAAGTTTCATTTGCAGTACCCTCCGGTAATTTTGGCAATGTTTGTGCAGGTCATGTAGCACGAATGATGGGTCTTCCTATTAAGCATTTGATACTGGCGACCAATGAAAATGATGTATTAGACGAGTTTTTCAGAACGGGGGTCTATCGTCCACGTGCTACAAAAGAAACAAAACATACCAGCAGTCCTTCAATGGATATATCCAAAGCTTCTAATTTTGAACGGTTTATCTTTGATTTGACGGATAGAGATGCTTCCAAAGTGGCAGAATTGTGGCAAGCGGTTGATAAAGGGAAAGCTTTTGATTTATCTGCTACATCACTCTTTGAAAAAATTAGTAACTATGGCTTTATTTCTGGAAGTAGTAACCATGCAGCGCGTGTTGCTACAATTCGAGAAGCCTATGATAAGTATGGTTTATTGATAGATACGCATACTGCTGATGGACTTAAAATAGGACTGGCTCATCGTGAGACTGACGTCCCATTAATTTGTATGGAAACAGCCCAAGCGGCAAAATTTTCTGAAAGTATTGTTGAAGCGATAGGTCATGAACCAGAACGTCCTGCGGGGCTTGAGAATCTGGAAGATTTACCACAACGATTTGTAGTTAAAGATGTTGATACCCAGGCTGTTAAAAATTATATTCACGAACAGAGTCTATTAACCTGATATTGTTCCTGTAAAACTATTGGGCGCGTATTGCGGCATATAATACCAAGCGCAAAACATAGATTTCTTTAATATTTTGGTATGAGTTGCGCAATTTAGTATATTCTCTGCCCAGTATACAGAGATATTTATTTAGTATCAGTTCATATATCATAAGAAAGTTTGCTATTCGATAAATCAGGAGTCGGTAATGAAATTTTCTATCTATCGCTATGATCCCGATAAAGATGATAAACCCTACATGCAGGACTATGACATCGAGTTAGCCGCAACTGACAAGATGTTGTTGGATGCGTTGATTCGTATTAAATCAATTGATGACAGTCTTAGTTTACGGCGTTCCTGTCGTGAAGGCGTGTGTGGTTCTGACGCCATGAATATTAATGGTCGAAATGGATTGGCATGTATCACACCCATTAAAAGCCTATCTGAACCGGTAGAAATTCGTCCATTACCGGGATTGCCAATTATTCGTGACCTGATCGTTGATATGACACAGTTTATTAAACAATATCACTCGATTAAACCTTATTTGATTAATAATGACCCACCACCGGAAACGGAGCGATTACAGTCACCAGAAGATCGTGCCGCCTTAGATGGTGCCTATGAATGTATTTTATGTGCTTGTTGTTCTACTTCATGTCCCTCCTTTTGGTGGAATCCAGATAAATTTGTAGGTCCCGCAGGATTATTGCAAGCTTATCGATTTATTGCAGATAGCCGGGATCATGCTACTGCAGAGCGCCTGGACAATTTGGAGGACCCGTACCGATTGTTTCGTTGTCATTCGATTATGAATTGTGTTGCTGCGTGTCCCAAGGATTTGAATCCAACTAATGCGATTGGGAAAATTAAGGACATGATGATTAAAAGAATGGTATGAAAGAACTGGAGCGTGCTCGTTGGCGGTGTAGGCGTGGTCTGCTTGAGTTGGATATTGTTTTGCAGCGTTTTATGGATCAGCACTACGCACGACTGGATAGTGAAGAATTGCGGCAATTTGAAATACTGTTATCACAATCTGATAATGACTTATGGGATATGATTACAGCAAGAAAGGCAGTTACAGATGATTGTCTGCAACCAGTACTGAAATTATTGCAAAATAGTTAACATTAATCACAAAACTTGAGATTCTTCTCGAATTGTATGGCTTTACATTTTGACGCATACATATTGACCTTGTTGCAATTAATGGAGAAGTAAAATGAAGGAAAATGGCACAGCAAACTTGGATCTGGGTAATGGAAACGCATCGATTGCACTACCTGTTATATCGGGAACTATGGGACCGGATGTAATTGATATTCGTAAGTTACATGCCATGAGCGGATTATTTACTTATGATCCGGGTTTCTTGTCAACGGCCAGCAATAGTTCAGAAATAACATTTATTGATGGTGATAAAGGAATACTTCTTTATCGTGGCTACCCGATAGAGCAGTTAGCGACCCACTGTGATTTTACGCAAGTATGTTATTTACTGATAAATGGTGAATTACCTGATAGCAAGCAAAAAGACGAATTTGATATTGCTATTAAGAGCCACACGATGTTGCATGAACAATTGGTAAGATTTTTTACCGGATTTAGACGTGATGCTCATCCAATGGCCGTTATGGTGGGTGTGGTTGGCGCCTTATCGGCGTTCTATCATGAAGCTATGGATATTTCAGATGCATCGCATCGGCAGGAGTCAGCGCTACGACTTATTGCGAAATTGCCAACAATTGCAGCCATGGCGTATAAATATAATATTGGGCAGCCTTTTGTTTATCCCCGCAACAATCTTAGTTTTTCTGAAAACTTTCTGCATATGATGTTTTCAACACCTGGTGAAGACTATAAAGTAAATCCAGTCATTGCTCGCGCGCTAGATCGAATATTAATATTGCATGCGGATCATGAACAAAATGCATCGACTTCTACAGTACGTCTTGCTGGTTCAAGCGGCGCCAATCCATTTGCCTGTATTTCTGCAGGTATTGCCTGTTTATGGGGTCCTGCACATGGCGGTGCCAATGAAGCATGCCTGAATATGCTGGAAGAAATTGGTGATGTTTCACGTATTGATGAGTACATAAATCGCGCAAAAAATAAAGACGATAATTACAGACTAATGGGGTTTGGGCATCGCGTATACAAGAATTTAGATCCACGTGCACTGATCCTGCGAGAAACCTGTCATGAAGTATTAAATGAATTAGGTTTACAAAATGATCGTTTGTTTAAACTGGCGTTGCAACTGGAAAAAATAGCACTTGAAGATGAGTATTTTATTTCCAAGAAACTATATCCGAATGTTGATTTCTACTCAGGCATTGTACAGCGTGCTTTGGGTATTCCAACGATTATGTTTACCGCCATATTTGCGATGGCGCGTACTGTGGGATGGGTAGCTCAGTGGAGTGAAATGATATCTGATCCCGCCTATAAGATTGGTCGCCCACGTCAACTTTATACAGGTCCGTCTATGCGAGAAGTGCCTGAAACTTTGCACAAATAGCTTAAAATTTTTTGAGATGTTTGAACATGAGCAAGAAGCTATTTGAAGATTCTCTTTTATTTGGTTCAAATGCACCATTTTTAGAGGAGATTTATGAAGAGTATTTGCGTAATCCTGTTTCTGTTACGCCTGCTTGGCGTGAATATTTTGATAGTGTTTATCAACAACATACGCCAGAAGCTTTCCCGCCTAATAAGCCTGCGATTAAGGCGCAAACTGCCCCAGAAGAGAAGAGTTTACGTCTTGAAACAGCAGTGGCTTTTCCAGATGCTATACAACTAAACACTGCTGACCGAAAGCAGGTTGCTGTTCTCCAATTAATTAATACATATCGTTACCTGGGTTTAAATGCTGCCAATCTTGATCCTCTGAACATCAAACAAAACCCCGACTCTGCTGAACTTGACCCAGCCTATTTCGGATTTGTTGATGAGGATATGGATACCGAATTTAATACCGGTTCATTGGTTGGTCCGGAGCATGCGACTTTGCGCGAGATATTGCGAATATTAAGAGAAACATATTGTGGTTCTGTAGGTGCTGAATATATGTATATTAATTCAGTTGAGCAGAAGCGCTGGATACAGGCTAGATTAGAAGGGCAATGCTCTAATCCAAATTATACCAGCGAATATAAGCTGCATATATTAGAGCGACTGAACGCGGCTGAAGGCCTGGAGAGATACTTACATACCCGTTATGTTGGACAAAAAAGATTTTCAGGTGAAGGCAATGAAAGCCTCATACCCTTATTAGACTGCTTAATACAAAGAGCCGGCAAACTTAATGTAGAAGAAATTGTGATTGGTATGGCGCATCGTGCCAGACTCAATGTTTTGGTAAATACATTGGGGAAAATGCCAGATGACCTATTTCGTGAATTTGAAGGAAGCCATGCGCAAGATTTACCGTCTGGTGATGTTAAATATCACCAGGGGTTTTCCTCCGCAATTATGACACCGAGTGGTGTGGTTCGTCTTGCTTTAGCATTTAATCCATCACATCTTGAGATTGTAAATCCTGTAGTAGAAGGCTCGGTACGTGCTCGCCAGCATCGTTTACGTGATTTACAAGGTGATCGTGTACTGCCCGTCCTACTGCATGGCGATGCAGCTTTTGCAGGCCAGGGTGTTGTAATGGAAACGCTTAATCTTTCGCAGACACGCGGTTATCGTACTGGTGGAACAGTACATGTCATTATTAATAATCAGATTGGTTTTACCACTTCGGATACGCGAGATAGTCGATCAACACAGTACTGCACGGATGTGTCAAAAATGATTGAGGCGCCCATTTTTCATGTTAATGGGGATGATCCTGAGGCAGTAACTATGATCACCGAACTTGCATTAGATTTTCGCATGCAGTTTCATAAAGATGTCGTGATCGATATGGTTTGTTATCGGCGGCTTGGGCACAATGAACAAGATGAACCGATGGTAACGCAACCCAAGATGTATCAAATTATTAATCAGCGTCCGAGTACGCGTCAGCTTTATGCAGAAAAGTTGGAAGCAGAAAAAGTTATCAAAGCGGGTGATGCCGATGCCATGGTGATGGCCTACCGAAATGCAATGGATGAAGGTATTAATCCTAACAAGATGGTTAGTTACAAATATACTTCACCTTATGCAGCTAACTGGTCTTCTTTTATGAAACCCAGTAAATGGAATCAGAAAGTAAAAACTGGGCTTCGGATGCAGGATTTAAAGCAACTAGCTGCGCGGTTAACAAATATTCCAGAAGGTTTTGAACTGCACAAACGTGTTGAGAAGATTATAAGTGATCGTCGCCTAATGGGTGCAGGAAAGCTGTTATTAGACTGGGGAATGGCTGAAAACTTGGCTTATGCCGCATTACTTAATGATGGGTATCCGGTACGCATTTCTGGTCAAGACTCTGGCCGTGGTACTTTTTTTCATCGTCATGCAGTTTTACATCACCAATCTCCAGAAAAAGAGGATGAAGTTTATATTCCCTTGCGACATATTTCTGCTGAACAACCTGACTTTGTAGTTATCGACTCTGTATTATCAGAAGAAGCTGTATTAGGTTTTGAATATGGGTTTTCAACCACACAACCTGATGAATTGGTTGTATGGGAAGCGCAATTTGGTGATTTTGCTAATGGCGCGCAAGTTGTTATTGATCAATTTATCGCTTCAGGTGAGGCAAAATGGGGGCGTTTGTGTGGTTTGGTGTTAATGCTTCCTCATGGCTATGAAGGACAAGGTCCCGAACATTCTTCTGCGCGTTTGGAACGTTTTCTTCAATTATGTGCTGACTATAATATTCAGGTTTGTGTGCCTTCTACACCTGCTCAGATGTTTCACATGTTGCGGCGGCAGATGATCCGGCCCATACGTAAACCGTTGATAATTATGAGTCCAAAAAGTATGCTGCGACACAAACAGTCTGTATCAAGCCTAGCAGATCTGGCACATGGAAATTTCCAACCTGTTATATCTGAAACTGAAGAAATTGAACCAAAGAAAGTACGGCGTATTATTGCTTGTTGCGGAAAAATATATTATGAATTAATTAATTATAGG
>JAHZIU010000089.1 GCA_022601315.1 Betaproteobacteria bacterium | reverse complement strand
TGGGGCTTCGTGATCTTGGGATGGGCTGGCTTATTTTCAGGTGGTATTGCGGCACAGATTATCACCCGTTACTCCAACTTGACAGACGTTATTTGGAATAACCAAAGCAAAGACATTCTCAATAACCGGATTGTTCCTTAAACTGGCTTATTTATATCTACAGCTCTACCCGTAGTCTGTTATGAACAGGCTACGGGACTGATAATAAAATTGAAGTAGCAATATCATTAGCATAGACTAATAAGTGAAGGAGTTCTTCATGATTAAAAAAATAATACAAGTCACGATGGCAACGTTGATTTTTTTTACAACGGTTTACACTGGTGTAGTTGCAGCACATGGAAAGGTATCTCTGGAAAATGACGAATGTGTACGTAACATGGCCGGTAGCATGGTCCATTTGAGTGCTTATCAACCACAATTTGATCCAGAAGCTGAATACTGTGCAGAAATCCCCAAAGAAGGCGAAACATTGTGGGCTTTGGATCTTATTGATGACGCACTACGTGATATGCCAATTGGCATACAAATCGTAAGAGGGAGTGGCAAAGCCTTAGGTGAAACAGTAGCTTCTTTATATTCAACCAACCACTCTGATGGCGTAATTAAAGGTAAATTTAGCCTAGACAAAGGGCAATATACGGTACTTATCACGGGAGAAGGCATTCCTAGCTTACATTATGAATACCCATTGCGGGTGCAGATGATTAATTACGCAGATACATTACGTTCCGCTATAGGACCTTTGATTGCATTATTATTACTTGTCTTATTTACAAAACAGTACCTGAAATGGCGACGGGTACAGCATTAAGCAATTCTGAACATTGCTCCTGTTTTATTATATGACTTTGTATATTTGATGTTGTCGCGAAGAATCATACAATATTGTTTGAGAGATTCTTCGCAACTCAGACTATATAGTCTTTCTTTAGCGCTGAAAATCAGCGTTTAACTTAACTGCTCCTGTACGCGTCGCGCCTGGGTCAATAATACCCCCTCCAGTTCATCAATACCTACGTTAGTTAGCTTAAGAAGTAAATGTATATATTCCAAGACATACTCACGTTATCTCTCAAACTATCTCAACTGGAAACGAATAATTGACAAATGCGTGACTCACATCTCTTCGTGCTATAGTACTTGCAGCATTAGGCTTAAATTCCAACGAACAACTAATAGACATCGCCTAATCAAAAAGTTAAGAAACAATACAATTAATCAATAAATAAAATAGCGCATTTTTATCTAAATTGCCAATATTTAGGCAGGAGATTTGATTATGTTTGGTTTGTTAAAAGAAACCCCTGTCTCTGGTAAGGCCAGTACATTAATTCAAAGTTCGAGTGAAAAATTATTTGACTTCATCGGATCTGACTTGCTGGCTAATTATCCTAGATGGTCACCAGAAGTAAAAGAATTAGAAAAACTGACCGACGGCCCAATAAAAGAAGGGACATTATGCCGTCAAGTGCGCATTGATCAAGGCAACCGATCTGAATCGACTTTCAAGGTTAATGTTTTTGATTCAGGCGCACGTGTTTGCTTTAAAGGTGTTTCCAATCCTTACCGCTGTGACTATATTATTGAATCTGTTAGCGAAACAAGCTGTCGAATTACTTTTGTTTTTGAACTACTTGATCTTGAAATGCATATTAAACCATTTGAAAAGCTAGTTCGAGTCGCTATTCAAGGTGGCACTGAGACGACAGTAAAAAATATTAAAAAATTAATTGAAACAGAGCATGCTGACTCAGTTTGATGCACTATTTAAATTTTTTAACAATATTTTTGGTAAATTGCACGCAGTAATTGATTAACTTGGAGAAAAAAATGGATTTTATCGCTAAAAAAGACCCTGGATTAATTCCAAAAGTACTGTCAACTATTCTTGATTCTTGTGTAAATGGTGTAACCTTATCTGACCCTGATCAAGAAGATATGCCGCTGGTGTATGCAAATAAAGCATTCGAAAGCATCACGGGCTATACACTGGAAGAAACAATCGGTAAAAATTGCCGTTTTCTACAAGGAACAGAACGCAACCAAGAATGTTTAAGTCAGTTACGTGAAGCCATTAAAAATAAAAAGCCTGTTGAAGTTACACTCAGAAATTTTCGAAAGAATGGTGAGCTTTTTTATAATCACTTGAATATGTCCCCGCTATTTGATTCCAGTGGAAACCTACTTTATTTCCTCGGCGTGCAATATGAAGTTACCGAGCAAATTCGTGCGTCTGAGGAGATCAAAAAATTAAAAGAACAGCTTGAGACACTGAAAAAGTAATTTCCACTTTATCTTTATACGATCATAGTGATCATTCCCAATTTCCCCAACAAGCAACCAGCAGCACTGCTGCTATAATTGGTCTTTCAGTTATATTGGAATATCTGCTTTTATCCCTTGGTAATTTATTTACCTGCCAACGAATAAAGTAAAAACAAATGCGTACATTTTTGTTACTTTTTTTATCTTTAATTTTAATCGGTTGTATTGGAGTGCCGAAAGGTGTTGTTCCAGTCAAAAATTTTGATGAAACCAAATATCTTGGCAAATGGTATGAAATTGCAAGACTGGATCATTCCTTTGAACGAGGTTTAAGTAGAGTAACCGCTGAATATGAACTGCGTAGTGACGGCGGTATAAAGGTTGTAAACAGAGGTTTTTCAGTTGCGGAGAATAGGTGGAAAGAAGCAGATGGTAAAGCTTATTTTGTTAAAGCAAGTAATGAGGGGTATCTGAAAGTTTCGTTTTTTGGCCCGTTTTATGGGTCTTATATCGTATTTGATCTAGATAAAGAAAATTATCAATATGCTTTTGTGTCTGGCCAAAACACTTCTTATCTGTGGCTTTTATCGAGAACACCAACAATCAGTAAAGAGGTTATAGAAAGATTTATAACAAAATCTAAAGCGCTCGGTTTTGATACAAATAGTCTCATATTCGTTGAACAAAATTAGTATCGTAAAAACGATTGCCATGAGGCTTTGGTCAATACATCCCAAGTACCTAGATTCAAAAGGCTTAGTTGCCCTTTGGAGGGAAGGCTTGCTTGCCCAAAATGTTCTTCTTGGTAAAACCACAGGATATAAGAATCATCCGCAGTTAATTCGCTTTAAAGATACAGGAAATCAAGCAGCTGCAATTGCAAGTTACTTAAAATCAGTTGTCGAAGAAGCTGATATTAGAGGCTACAACTTCAACAGAAGCAAAATCAATAATATGAACTTTAAAGATAAAATTCTTGCCACAAACGGGCAAATACAATACGAATTCGAACACTTATTAAAAAAAATAAAAAAAAGAGATAACGAGTTATTTAGAAAATTTAAAAAAATTAATAATATTGAACCGCATCCATTATTTAATATGGTTATAGGGGATATTGAGGATTGGGAGATAGTATAATTACCCAGTTAATTTCATATCCTTGGACTATGAAGCATGAACCCAAGTAGTCATATTATTCCGCACGATTTTCTACCGCCTACCGATCCGCAACGTGCTTTACTGCACAATGTAGTACATACCCGCCCGAGCCAACATATCCATTTACCGGCGCTCGTGGTTTATGTGGCGGTTTTGAATGATGGCGTCACACTTGAGCAAGAGTGTGCGCATTTACGACAACTCCCCTGTCAGGAAACGCTCGTAATTGGACACTTGCAGAATAATTTTCTACGCTTACCGTTACAAGATTGTACCTTGAGGTGGGAGCGCCACAGCGAATTCACATCCTATTCACTTGTGCAGCACTTACCTGAAGTCGCACAATTAGGTGCAAAAGATCCTGAATTGCTTTCGTTTTTAGCGTTGCCAAAAGGTTGGTTAGCTAGGATTCCAGGTCGTACTTTTGCTGCTATCAAATTAGCCATGGTGCACGGCGACTTAAATCACCCGGGAGAGACACTGGCATTAGCACGCAATTGGTTTGGTGAAAACCACGTGGTGGCTTCTCTCATCGGAAGAAATAGCCACTCACTCGCGGTTACAGATTTCATGTTACGTGACAGCGGGTTTGAACGCATGCTTGTCGTTGCCCCAACCGAAACATCCAATTCACGTGCAGGACGTATTTCCCAGCGACTACTAGAAATCGAAACTTACCGCCTTGCCGCACTACGAGGTCTGCCAGCGGCAAAGCAGCTTGCCCCCGAATTAGCCAATGCTGAACAACAACTAGTCGACATCACAGCTCAGCTGGAAAACAAAGATGCTTTTGAACAAGAATTACTGGATAGATTAATTTCACTAGCTGTGCGGATCGAACGTGCCAATGTCAAGCACATGTATCGCTTTGCAGCCACACATGCCTACGACAAAATAGTCACTCAACGAATCGCCGAATTAAGAGAAAAAGCCATACCTGGTACGCAAACCATTGGTGAATTCATGGGCCGTCGCCTCTCTCCAGCTATAGCAACTGTAGCAGCTACTGCACAACGTATGATTTCACTTTCTGAACGTATATCACAAACTAGCGCGCTATTACGCACGCGAGTCGACATACTGACTGAAGCACAAAACCAACAACTACTCGAGAAGCTCACGCTTGGTCAAGAACTACAGTTGCGGTTGCAAAGTACGGTGGAAGGCTTATCAATTGCCGCTATCTCATACTATGTTATCAGTTTGCTGCTGTATGTAGCAAAAGCAGGCAAAGCTGCTGGTTTGCCGATTCATCCCGAGTTGATTGTCGGGGTAATGATCCCGATAGTAATCGGGACCGTCTGGTATATAACACGTCGCATTCACAACAAACTTTTTAAGTTGGATTAACAGTGTTTGATCGTTTTTATTAAATAGATCACAACAGTTACAAATAGCGCCTCATTTTTTATCCCCAGATACACTATGCATAAACATAAACTCAAATGACCAGATTGACCTTACCAGTTTTTAAACTGTATACACCACCTACGATCAGAAGCTTCTTTTCGACTACCAGTTTGTTTAGAATCGGGGTTTGCTTTTTAAGCTTTTGCACATTTTGTATGACATTAATTTTTACCACATTATTAATGCGATTCTCCAACTTCCTATCAACTGCCCCCACTGCCGGTGCCAAGGCACTGGCTATAGATTGAATATGCCCTGGAAATTGTTCATTGTTATCTGCAGCTTCTACTGCAGCCTGAACTGCACCGCAGCTTTCATGACCAAGCACCATAATAAGCGGTGTATGCAAAATTAGTGAAGCAAATTCAAGTGTAGCCACAAAATCCGTAGTTAAATAATTTCCAGCAACGCGTGCCACAAACAAATCCCCAAGTTGCTCATCAAAACAAAATTCAGGACTGACTCTTGAATCTGAGCAACTTAAAACACAGGCATAAGGATTCTGACTTCTGACCAGAGCCTCACTTTCAAGACTAAAGTTCAACAGCGTTGATTGGCCTGCAATATAACGTTCATTACCAGCCATCAATCTTTCTAATGCCGCTTCTGGCGTTAATACATTTTCTGGCTGAGGTGGTTCCAAAACCACACCAGAAGTAGCCATCACTTTTCCTCCTGTTGCGGTAATTGCAGCACCTAGTGTTGAAGCCATGACTAGTTTTAGAAACGAACGTCTTTGCTGAGCTTGCAGAGTATTTTCGCTTTTTTTCTCGTTAGTTATATTACACATGCTTAACTCCTATTCATCAAAACAGGCTGCCCTACTGACTTTTAGAGTAAGAAAAGAAAAAACCAGTTCCTCATATCTCAAAAAAATTATAAATATTTGAAAATCTTATACCTATAACAAACCTGGATTTGAAATAAACACACATGATCTGTCATCAAATCCCCTTTCTCAATTCACATTCCTTCTGACTTTCTCAGTTCTTCAGTAACGGATTTGCATACCGACTCAAATTCTTGCACAAACTCTTTTTTCGATACTTCATGCTGGAATTGTCAAACTGATATAGTTCACTTTTCTCTGACAAAACCGGTAGTTTATCTTTTGTTACTTAAAATGATGCTCGAAAACTTGATGCGAGTTCTATAACTACGATTGTCATAGCAATATATAAAATAATTAATCCTAATATGAATATTGAATGATACCTGGACCTCGAT
>JAHZIU010000088.1 GCA_022601315.1 Betaproteobacteria bacterium | reverse complement strand
TGTGGCATCTGACTACCAACGATTTTTTGGTGAAAAACCCTGGAATATCAGCGCTATCACTATTATGACTGATACCGACAACACAAACAGTCAAGCCACTGCATGGTATGAGGACATCATGTTTACATCCAAATAATTGTCTAATTGATAATTTATACAACAGAAATACTAAATTGCCATTTAAAGAAAAGAATTGAATATCTCATAAAATATGCCGTTAAAAAAGCTGATAACGGAAACTTTATTTTATTCATAAATGAGATTTTAATGGACCCAAAAACAGTTGCAGAAAATGCTAACGCCATTTTTTCCTTACCAGAAGTAGCAATAAGAATCAATGAATTACTGAACTCAGGAGAAGCCTCAATCGATAGCCTGGAAGAAATTATTATTTATGATCCGGTACTCACTGCAAAATTGCTTAAGTTGGCAAACAGCCCTTATTTTGGCTTTTCCAGGAAAATAGATACTATTTCACAGGCAATTTCATTAATTGGACATAAAGAATTAAGAAATTTAGTCATCGCAACTTCCGTGACTACAACATTTAAGGACATCCCTCCCGACTTGGTCGATATGGAGGCATTTTGGTATCACAGCGTCACTTGTGGCGTAATGACCCGGCTCTTTGCTGCCCAAATTAACAGTGAAGAACAAGAACGTTTTTTTATAGCGGGCTTATTACAAAGTATCGGCAAACTAATTTTCTTTAGTCAGTACCCTGCAGAATCCAGAGAAATATTAAGTTTTAAAGATCAGGGAGAAGCTGTCATTAGAAAGGCGGAACTGGAAGTATTTGGATTCACACACGCTCAACTCAGCGCAGAATTTCTCAAACAATGGATGTTACCATCAAGTATCTGGGAAATGATTGAATTCCAGTTTGACCCTTTAAACACCAATGCACCGACACAAGATAGTTGCATACTGCATATCGCAGTAAATATCGCAAGCTGCCTAGAACCTTGTGCAAATCAAACCGTAAAGACTGATCAAATCAAACCAACCTATCACATTGAGGCATGGAACCAATTAGGCTTAAACCCGGAAGTCACTCAAGCTATAATCGGCAAAACAGGAATTCAAGTTATTGAAGTATTGGGTGTAATTAAACCAGAAGTAATGATTATTTATTAACCTTCTGTTTTGTTTTTAAGTATAACCATCCTGAAAATGTAGCACCTTGCCCTAGCAGCGTGCCATCAAGTTTACAAATATTCCAAATCAATGCACGCTTAACCAAAAACCTTTTTCCCGTCCTTGATATCCTAACACCACGATAATCAGAAATATATCCCTGTCGTGCAGCTTGTTCTAACATACGTGCACGCTCTTCACGATTCACCGGCTCAGCTGTAGCCTTGGAAGGCGTTTGTGTGAATTGATGCCAATCCATTTCCCATAAATCAAGCGCTGTTTGATTTCCGTAATTCAGCACAGGATCTTTCTGCACCCCATGCGAGGCAACCACAAATGAGCTATTGAATAAATGCTCAGCTTGTTGAATTGCCGTGCCATCACGAAGAATAAGCTCTTGCTTTAACCAATGCGCGTAACTATCCAACAAATATTGACACCACTGTACTGTCTGTGGATTTTTCCAGTTGTCTCTAATCGCCATAAATATTGAAAAAGAAATATAAAAATGAATATTAGGCTCATTCCATTTTTGCCACAAAACCATGTTTAAATGCTGATAACCTGTTAGAAGCTATCTTCACCATCTATTTTCTTACATTCAAATAAAAAATTTCAGTTATTATTCTAGTTGGTACAATTATTTGTTCACACAATCAGGCATAACACTTATGTATCGAATTTTTCTTTTGGTTTTTGCACTTGCTAACGTTACCACTTTTCAACCCACACAGGCAGAAACATGGCTGCTCCCACCATCTGATATTGATGTTTTTGGTCAGGTGACAACCACATCTGCCAATCGCGAAGAAACCTTACTGGATATTGCACGTCGATATGATATTGGCCAAGTAGAAATATTATTGGCTAATCCAAACGTAGATCGTTGGTTACCGGTTGATGGCGCAGAAGTAATATTGCCGAATCGATATATTATTCCCCAAGTTGAGCGTGAGGGCTTAGTACTTAACTTAGCTGAAATGCGCCTGTATTATTTTCCACAACCTAAAAAAGGTGAAAAACCTGTAGTTATCACACATCCAGTCGGTATTGGAAAAATGGACTGGGATACGCCACTTGGCAAATCAAAAATTATCGAAAAGAAAGAAGACCCAACCTGGACACCGCCAAAATCAATCCAGGAAAACAGAATTGCAAATGGTGAAGAACCGTACCCAGATGTAGTGCCAGCTGGCCCGGATAACCCATTAGGCCGCCATGCCATGCGTTTGAGTGTCGGCAGCGGCAGCTACCTTATACATGGCACTATTAAACCGTTTGGTGTAGGAATGCGCGTTTCATCTGGTTGTGTCCGCATGTATCCCGAAGACATCGAAACGTTGTTTGATAAAGTTCCAATTGGTACGTCTGTACATATTATCAATCAACCCATTAAATTGGGCTGGATAGCCGGTTCACTGTTTATAGAATTACATCCTCCACTTGAAGAAGACCAAGAAAAATATGCCGACTATTCAACTGAAGTGACTAAGACCATTAATGACTTTCTTGCAGAAACGACCGGTAAGGAAGCCATTGAAAGCATATCGATTAATGATGAAACGCTAAAGAAAGCGATACTTGAGAAAAGCGGTATACCTATTTTAATTTCTCAGAATACTAACTGACACGCAAAAAAACCCTCTTAAGAGGGTTTTTTTGCAATACCCATAGGAACCATCTAAATCCCAGAACAAAACTATTATTTCTGCATCGTCTTTCTGAACATTCTGTCAATTTTTGTATCAGTCTCCATTGCTCGAGCATTTGCTGCATTTGCTGCGTTTAGTGCCTCATTTGCAGTTGCATTGGCACTAGCTGCGTCTGCTCTGGCTGCTGCAACATCTGATTTCATTGCATCAATTTGAGATTGTAAGCTATCAGTTGTAGTGGTTGATGCACAACCTGATAGCACGACAAAAACACCTGTTATTACTGCCAACGTTAACATACGCGTTGCTGATTTAATTTTTCTATGCATTCCATTTTCTCCATATCTATTCAGTTCATAAAACATTCGCCAACACAAGATTACTGATTATCAGCAAAACTGAATCTTAGCTGATTTTTCCTGCAAAATAAATGGGTTCCGACACAAATTTAAAAAAAATCTAGAAAGCTTCAATAATATTTAACTGATGCAGCACACCAATACCTTAATGAATATTAACCATAACACCGGGTTTTGCCCACTCACCCAACTGATCAATTTGCTCATTAGTTAAAGCAACACAACCATTTGTCCAGTTAAATTGATCATGTACTTCTGGATCACCCCTACCAATACCATGAATCCCAATATAACCGCCTAACGGCGTATTTTGGGGCGGCGTTCTTTCCTTATTTGTCGTTTCCAAAATAGAAAGCCAAGTTTCCTCGGTAATTCTACCATCAGCCAAAGCACGTCTTGCTGTCTCGCGGTTGGGGTAATCAAGACCAAAGAACCGATAATAACGACTTTGCTCATTAATCCAGCCAATTCGAAACTGACCCAATGGCGTTTTATCATCTTTAGTTTTTTTAAACCAGGTCGTACCAAAACGACCAATGGCCACATTCTCAAAAGTCAACTGAATAACATCGCCTCGCATGACTTTCAACGTATGTGCAGTAGTGTCAACGTCAATCCAGACGTCTTCATTTGCTTGAACAGGCTGACTCATTAATGACAAATTGATCAATCCTATCATCAGCGTTAAATAACCAAACAAAAATTGTCGCGTAAACATGTATCTGGTCACCAAAATTTTAGACGAATTATTATGGCATAATTTAGCAAAAACTGTCATATCGTTTTCGGCTTTAAAGACAGCGAGGCATATGTTGTGAACTATGGAGAGCACAGCTGACCGTTAAAACTGACGACCTAGAACCTATGAATTTTTAGTGGCTAAGCGTACAAGGAACATCTTATGGGATACAAACCCAATTAAGTATTGTGTCCCCGGAATCCGCGGTAATCGCGGAATCGTCGACAATTACAATCAAAAATATTATAAAAATGACTAAATCTGTTTGGAGAATAAATAAAGAGTATTATGATTTTTCTAACTTTATAAAAAAACATCCCGGAGGCTCTGATTATATAAAAACAACTAAATTTTGTGATGTAACAAATTTATTGCAATCTCATCACCTCAATCACAAAAAAATGCTTAAATTTTTACCTGCATTTAAAATTGATTGTAATGAAGGAAAAAAAAGGTGGGATGAATTTCATGGTTTAGATAAAGATTTAAGTAAAGAAGATCCATTTCCATCGCCGAGTTGGGATCCTGAATATTTAGAATTAAAAGAAGAAGTAAATCAATTATTTAAAGGAAAAAATATTAAGACGCCATGGTATGGCTGGGTATGGTATTTTTGTTGGTTTATAATTTTTATACTAATCTCAAAACTTTATTTTGTAGATGAATCCTATATTGCAGCTATTTTAATGGGGGTTGTTGTCCATAGCTTCCTTTGGTTTTTATTACACGAATCTTCTCACGTATCATTATCGAATAACAACAATATTAATAAAATTTGCACTTTCTTTTTATCGCCATTTGTAATGATTAGTGCGTGGAGGGCGCAACATGATATTTTTCACCATCAATTTACAAATAGCAAATATGATCAAGATATTGATTTTGTACATTTATCATTTCCCAACTCCGATAAAAGAAAAGAAAATAAATCATATTACAAATACCAATATTTATATCACAATATATCTGGGGCTTTATACACAATCGCAACTTATGCATCAAATTTTATTAGAAACTATAAATTCGTAAATAAATTGAGCGCGGTTTTATATTTTATTGCGTTCTTATCTTTTTTTATTATATCGCCAACAATTTTACACGCATTAATTGTGCATCTAGTAGCTTCCTTTTTATTTGCATTTTTTTCTCAGATAAATCATATTCATGAAAAAGAATTGTGTATGGGTAAAAAAAGAGAAGGCTTCTTATTGTCACAAATTTCAACATCTGTAAATTACAAAACACCACTATGGGTTAGAATTTTAAATCTTGATTTATTTTTAAGTAAACAAATAGAGCATCACTTATTTCCAGGAATCTCTCACTGGAATTTATACAAAATAACGCCAGTTTTAAAAGATTTTTGCAAAAGAAAAAGAATTTATTATAGAGAATACCCATCGGCTTGGCTTACATGGTGTGCTCATATTAGATTTTTAAAAAAAGCAGGAGATGAAGAAAATAACAATATATGTTAGCTATGGGTAAATTAAAAATTCTAAGTGCAAGATTTTATGCGCAGTAGGAAAGCCTGTTGATTCTGCAATCTGTCAGACTCAATGCTCCAACAAATAACGAAGGCTAGCATAACCAACATGCATTAATGTTGAACCTGACACTATTCTGCATTTTAGAAATAGACTCTGGTTCGGATTTCCACTGTTCCGGTTAAACGCCCAACAGCTTCCACTAACCTGCATAGCAGCGGATTTTTTATTAGATCATTCGTTCAACAAAGCACAAAGTTTCTTAGTATTTCTCAGATTTTCATCTTAAGACGAACTGCCCAATCAAAAATACGTCCGCCCAGAAACCATCGTGAGACAATAGCTGTCTTGGAGTCTACTGGTAACGCGCGCCGCATTGGTGGCGAAGATGCAGTGGCTGCGTTGAGTACCGCCTTGGCGATTACTTCCGGTCCAGGGGCTTTGGGTTCACCGGCTAATAGACGCGGAAGTGCTGCAAGTAGTTTTTGATAAACGGGTACGTGCGTAACAGTTTTTAGCAACTCAAATTCCTTGGCGGCAAATTCCGTTTTGATCAGGCCAGGGGCGATCACGACAACATTGACCCCAAATTTCATGACTTCACCACGCAATGTCTCGGATAGCGCTTCTATTGCATGTTTAGAGGCAGCATACCAGCCAAAGCCAGGAATGGAAATTCTACCCAGGATAGAGGAAATATTAATAATGCAGCCGGATTTTTGTGCA
>JAHZIU010000087.1 GCA_022601315.1 Betaproteobacteria bacterium | reverse complement strand
CACCTTAATGTAAGAACTGAAATTTGCTTGCAAAACGGGAGGAGTCCATATATGAATATTGCACCAGTACGTTAGATTTTAGCCTGTAATCGTTATTCCTGTTGGTTTTTAGCAAATTTTTAGAAAATACAGTTTGTACTTGCGACTCACTTGCTGGTTTTTAACTTGCCCTGTATTGAATAGAACGCACATGCGCTCTACGCAGCAGAATAACTGCGTCTCCGGTCGCGAGCACGCTCAATTCAATACAAGGCGGCGTTTAAATTCCACCAACTGGTGCAATATTCAGGCTAGTCCTAGCTTTCCCAAAACACCCTTAACTTCTCATAGAAATTAGTCCTGCACATCCTCCACAGACTTGCGATACCAAAAAAATATACCGGCAAAACATTGTATTCAGGCATATAATGATTTCCTGTGTAAAGGCTATTTCATAAAGTAAAATGCCTTAAATGATCAAGGGGTTCACAATAAATTTATCATCTGTTCTTGACAGTCCCTTAGCTTAGCGGGGTAAACAAATGAAAAAAATATTTATATCGGTATTCGTAATATTTGCAATCACTGAAATCAATTTTGTATTCGCACAAGTCCCCATAGTATATGTTAGATGCGAACGCACCGTAGAACCGTTTGTGCTCACGAAAAAAATTTCTGTAAACGGTGTCCAGTCAACAGTTTCAAAAGAATTTACCGGACTTGATATCTATGATGTATTACCTGACGTTACTAATTTCTTTAGCGATTTTTCTGCGCCATGCGATCTGATAAAGAGAGATCCAGATGGGTCAGAAACTATTTTATATGATTGTTCTAGCACATCGACGGTTAAGTCTGCTTGCGCTGCACTTGATCCAGCTGTCTCTCTTGATGGCAAAAAAGTAGCCTTTTCAGTATTTCGTGGCAGCTTAGTACCACATCAAGAGGCAATACACTCTAAAGTTCTAGACCCAAATGCAGATGCGGAATCTTTAGGTTGGCAGAAGCTTCCAAACAAGCTTCTCAAAGTTGATGGCGCCCATTTACATATTGTCGACACCACCACCAATGCTGTAACAGCGATGCCCTATGTGCCAGGCATTTACGATGCCGGGCCAACATATACCTCGCCTACACGTTTATCTTTTACTTCAAATCGTGATGGAAACACGACCACTGTCGTGTGGCACACAACAAAATCAAAAATTGGATCACGGATCTGGGCCATAGATACCGACTGGACAAATCTTGATTTATCGAGCCACCATTCACTTTCACAAGAACAACACCCGATACTATTGCAAGATGGACGTCTTGCTTATTCAAGTTGGCAAATATTTGGCGGATTACCGTTTCGACATTCAAATGGGTCGCCTGGTCGTCCTACAACGCTTGATAATCTTTTCCATGTATATGCACAATCACCTGATGGCGCAGGCGTTTTTCCGCTGTATGGTCAACATAGCGGCGACCATGCACTAAGTAGCTTCGGCGAGGATCATATTGCAGCACACTTCTTGACACAAACAAGTGATGGGCGAGTCTGGGTCGCCGACTACTATCGAGCAAATAATAAGGGACTTGGTATCGTTGTCGGGTTTATGCCTGAACCGGAAGGTCAAGAAGGAATAGGCCCAATGGAAGCGATAAAAACGGCAGATATTTTTCTGCCCAGAGATATTATTAATTTTGCACCATGGGCAACAAATGGCGACCACGCATCCGAATCCATGTCGCCACCGCAAGTTATGCATCCAAACTATACAGATCCCCTACCATTTTCACCAAAAATTGGACATCCTGGAGCGTTACCCAATAATGGATTAATGCTGGCGGTTGGAAACGGTGCCTGTAGTATCGTTGCCCGTCATCAAATTTTCGCCCAACTTGGCAAACCAACACCAGAAATGGTTAGTGGCGCAGGATCTGGCGTAGCAATGAATATGATGACTGCATTAAATATGGATACGCCGGGATGTGATGTCGGCATTTATAAAGCAACGGTTATTCCTTCCAGGCACCCTAGTGATCTTGAATTGATTGTCGACAACGAAGAATGGCACGAATTTATGGCTAAGGCCTTGGTTCCCTACACTGTCATTCATGGTGAAAACAAGCCAGCAATAATACCCAGGGCAGATATAAACGTTTCTCATACCAAGCTGGAATTGGGCACGCCGTTTGGCTTATTAGGCGCAGCTTCTATTACCGATCGCGAAACGCATCCGAGAGACGGATTAAGTTTTGATAATTTACAACAATTTCATTTACAAGGCACTGATACGATAAACTATAACGACGAAGATTTATGCGGTATCCGAATGCTGTCCGTACGGCCTAACAGAAGTACTAATGTCGTTTACGATATCGCAAATCTTGCCGGAGAACGTGTCGCAATTTTAGGTGAGGTCCCGGTATTACATTACGATACAAATGGAAAACGACTGGTTGATACAACAGGCAACCCTGACACCAGTTTCTTACTGCGTATGCCGGCAAACATGCCCTATTTAATGCAAGGCATTGATTGTGATGGCCACACACTTAATACCGATCAAACCTGGCAGCATTTAAGGCCGGGAGAAATGAAAACTTGTGGCGGCTGTCACGTGCAT
>JAHZIU010000086.1 GCA_022601315.1 Betaproteobacteria bacterium | reverse complement strand
GTCGCCAGCTTGATCACACCACCAGATTGATGATCGGTATCTTTCACTTTACGCAGTAGTTCTATCACTGAATGTTGCATCACTTCAGCGTGTTCCTTCATGATATTACCTGCTGGCGTCAGCGTGAAGCCATCGTGCGAGCGGTCAAACAACCGCGCACCCATTTTCTTTTCCAGCATATTAATGCGGCGCAGAACAGTCGAAAGATTAACCTTTAACGCAGCGGCAGTTGCTTTGAGCGTACCATGTTCAGCAATACTCAGGAAAAAACGATAATCATCCCAATCCTCTATCAATTTAAACTCCCATTACTTTTATGCCCATACGTAACGACACAAACAATACCAACAAACCGGTAATAAAGACCATAACCCTTAGTGGAAAAAACTTTAAGGAAAGCTGATTACCCATTTGCCCACCGACAAAAACAGCAAGCAATAAAGGCCAGTATGCCAATAACAGCTCTGAAAGACCAACCTTTTGTAAATGCCCCAGTATCCCCGCTGTCGAGTTAATCAAGATAAATAACGAAGCAGCTGTTGCAATTTCACGGGGAGAACCGGCACGGAGTAAATACAAAATAGGCGCCAGAAACACCCCACCACCAATACCAATAACGCCTGAAAGAAAACCAAGCACTGCACCCACTGTAATGGCTACAGGCATAACAGGCAGCTGATAATTGACATGTGTCCCATCAAACATTTTATGTTGCCAAATCAGCAATAAACCGGCTATCAACAAAGACAGAAAAATCAGCCATTCAAACAACGTCTGATCAATGGTCAGCGTACCGCCAAGATAGGAAAGCGGAATCGAACCGATCAAAAAAGGTATTAGCAAACGACTATTGAAGTAACCTGCACGTACGTAGTGCAAACTGTTACCGGAAACAACAATGATATTGCAGGCGAGTGCCAGCATCGGGATGATGGTATAAGGCAACCCCCATAATACCAGTAGCGCCAAATAGGAAGAACCGCCACCAAAGCCCACACTGGCATAGAGTAATGCGATGAGGCCAAATAATGCAGCTAGTAGCATTGACAACCTTGCCGATTAAATTCAGTAACAATTATAGTTTGTAAGCTAAAATTGCACACAAAATTGACATCGGTTCGGTCTCACATCGATTCTTTCACAGCGGGGCATGGGGCATGATCATGGGCGCAATGATCACAACGCACCCAGATGGCCTCACCATCACTGTAATATTCTTTTTTCCAAATTGGGACACGCGCTTTAATAGCGTTAATGATACATTCTGTTGCTGCAAAAGCCTCTTTACGATGCACGGCGGCGCTCATTACCCAAACTGCAATATCACCAATCGCTAAATGGCCGGTACGATGTATGGCATAGGCTTCAAGAATATCAAATTGCTGAAGCACATTATTGATAATTGCATGACCTTCATGCAGCGCCAATTCAGGGTAAGCGACATATTCTAGAGAAGAAACCGCTCTGTCATCATTTATTGCCCGTACTCGGCCCTCAAATATAACAATACCCCCCGCATGAGAATGCAATGATTCAACCAAGGGTTCGATCGGGCGATTTGTGAGTTGGAATAACACTACTAACCCCCAGACACCGGCGGAATAAATACGACCCGGTCCCCTTCCTGCAAAGATGTGTCAACAGGTCGATAACGATCATTAATGGCAACTAAGATGTTCGCCTCAGAAAACGGCCAGCAATACTTTTCAGTCAACTCATGGAATAATGCCTTAGCCGTTTCTGCCTCCGTTTTCAGCGTTTCTTCTTCGCGCCCTGTTGCATCACATAACGCAGCAAAATAGATGATATGTAGGGTCGTCATGACAACACCTCTTGATATTCTTGTGGCGTATTGATATTACGCAACACTTTCGCGTTGATACCATTTTCAACCAGATGCACTTCCAACAACGTCAATATTTTACGTGGACAAGTTACTGATTGCTTTATTACCAATGCCTCAATTTCTGCTTTAGCGTGCACTTCCCAGATCGCAAAGAGTGGGTCTGGGCCACCTTTCACTGGCGAGCTAAAACAAGTGGCAGGTACTTCAGGATCGCGCACATTAAGTAAAGCCTGCACGGCTGTTTCGCTGATATACGGCATATCCACCGCCACCACCAGCCAGCTCGCCTCAGGAAATTTATCCATCGCCGAAAGAATACCATTGAGCGGCGAAGTAATATTTCGTGCATCTTCAATCACATCATAACCCTGCAAATGCGCATCAGAAAACTGTGTGCTACGGATGGAAACAAACGTCTGATCAACAAATGACGCCAATACTTGATGCAAATAACGAACCTGATCTTTTCCGTCATGATAGATTAACGCTCCTTTGTCACGTCCCATCCGGGTGCTTTTTCCGCCAGCAAGGATGAGTCCATACAGTGGATTTTTCATATTATTCCCCTTCGTGAATATCTGATTTGCCGCCGGTTTTCTCTCGTAACTGTATGCGTTCTATCACCATGGCATGGCTTATGGACTTGCACATATCATAGATCGTGAGTGCGGCAACACTAACGCCTGTAAGCGCTTCCATCTCGACACCGGTTTTATTAGTACAAGTAACACGGCAGCAAATGATTAACAGGTCATTGTTTGGTTTGATCGTAATGGCGATACCTTCTACCGGCAATGGATGACAAAAAGGAATCAACTCATGCGTACGTTTAACCGCTTGTGTTCCGGCAATAATTGCGGTGTGAAAAACTGGTCCCTTGGGGGACGTGATATCTTCATCATGCATGGCCTCCAACACTGCACGCGGCAAACGTAAAACAGCTTCCGCTTCTGCCGTACGCTGGGTGACTGCTTTATGACTGACATCAACCATACCGGGGTTATTCTGTGCATCAATATGTGACAATGCGTTGTTCATTTTATCCTCCAATCTGGTACATCGGTTGTGGCTGGTGGGGGATGCGTCCGACCGGCTTCATCGCAATGATTGTCGCCAGCGCCTTTGGATAATCCTCTGGTGCCAATGATTTTAGATCGATGCCTTCTTGCATAAACAAACACGGACGGATCTGTCCTTTAGGCGTCAGACGCAAGCGTGAACAGCCGGTGCAAAATGGGCTGGATTCAGAAGTAATAAAACCAATTTTTGCACCATTGGAAACACGAAAGTTGCGCGAAGTACTATCCACTACATCATTAAGCTTGCTGAACCGATAATCCGCTTTTAACATGGCCTTCATATCGAAAGCAGAAAGAAAGCGTTCTCGAAACTGTGATTTCATCACACCGATATTCATCACTTCCAGAAATCGTACCGGAATATCATGCACCGCTGACCACGCGACAAAAGCGGGCAGCTCATGATCATTCACACCTTTCATCACCACCGTATTGATTTTGATTGTAAACCCCAACGCCTTGGCAGTATGAATCGCATCCGTCACTGTACCAAGCGCATCACGGCGGGTAATCCGCTTAAAATTTTTAGCATCCAGGCTATCAAGGCTGATATTGAGTTGTTGCAATTGAGTGTGCTGCAACATTGATAAATACGGTGCAAGTAGCAACGCATTCGTAGTCAATCCTAGTGTTTTGACTGGCAACGTTGACAGCGCATCGACTATTTCTACAAAATCCCGGCGCATTAGCGGTTCGCCACCCGTTAAACGTATTTCCTCGATACCCAGTGCCACTAAATTGCGCGTAATATGCAGCAGGTCTTTAGCACTGGCCCAATCCTTTTGCGGCATGAATACCGGGGACTCAGGCATGCAATAAAGGCAGCGCAGGTTGCATGCATCCAGCAACGAGATACGCAGCTTGCGCATGCGCCGCCCATGTTTATCAACCATGTAATGACCTAAAGCGAACATGGTGCCCGCCATGGCGTAAATGCGTAGCGCTCACCCGCATAAAAATGCCTGGTTTCACTGGGTAGCTCGAGAAAACCGTTACTGTCGGAAAGACTGGCAAAGTCACCCGAGCCGTTATGGCGCACTGACACTACTTCATTATTGGAATGGGATTGTACGGGCAGAAATACTGTAAATGATACATTGACATCAACCGCTTCGCCCAATGTTTTATAGTGAATAAATGGATCGATACGCCCGCTAATTTTTTTTAATGCCGGGATCACGTAACGCAATGTACAGGTAAGTGCTGACACTGGATTTCCCGGCAGTCCGAACACCAGTGTATTCGCTTTTTTACCAAACCACATGGGCTTTCCAGGACGTTGCGACACACCATGAAAAATATTCTTAACGGCCAGCTTTTTCAGTATATCCGGCACTAAATCATAGGTGCCTTTGGAAACTCCACCGGAAATTAACACGACATCTGCCGCATCCAGTAATTTTGCAAACCCAGCATGGAGTTGTACTGCATCATCGGGAAAATGACTACAAGTAATATCGGCAAAACCATACCCTTGTAGTGCCGCCTGCAACATCACATCATTACTTCTACGTATTTGATAGGGTTCGATCTTTGCATCAGTCGCCACTAATTCATCGCCCGTTGTAATAATCGCAATACGTGGCTTGGCATAAATTGAGACAGCATATATGCCATTAGAACCTAGAATGGCAATTTCCGGACTACCAATTATTGCGCCTTTCTCGATTAAAACCGCGCCCTTTTTGCTGTCACTTGCCTGTGGGTGAATGTGCTGTCCCACACTGACCTGTATCGTATTGAGCACAACATCATCCGCTTTTTTTTCAATTTCCTCATATGGAATCACAGCATCTGCACCTTGCGGTAATGGTGCACCGGTTGCCACTTCGATAGCCGTAGCGGCATCTTCCAATACGGCCTGCGGTTTACCTGCTTGCGCATAACTGCTCAAACCCATTCGTTGTCCCTCGCCAGTGAAACTGGCACTGGTAATGGCGATGCCATCCTTGGTAATACGATCAAATGGGGGGTAATCATGCTCTGCTTTGATGTCAGCTGCCAACACATAATCATTGGCTTGATTCAGTGGGATGGTGGCTGCCTTTGGTATCGGCAATGCTTCGTGAATCAGTTTTTCAGCTTTGGATACGCTTATTAACATGATCAATCCTATAAATCCAACACCAGCCGGTTTCCTTTCACACGAGAAACGCAACTGCACATCACATTGCCAGCTTTTCTCTCATAAGAATCCAGCACGATGTCACGGTGATCGATGTCTCCTTCCAGCACCGGCACTTTACAACTGGCGCATTCACCACGTTTGCAACTGAAGCCAACCGTCACGCCTGCGTCTAACAGGGCATCAAGAACCGATTGGTCCTTGGCAACGTGAATGGTGATACCGCTTTTGTGCAACTCGACTTCAATCGGTTGGTTATTTTCCTGTTTAGCTGAAGGATTACCGAATAATTCAAAGTGTACCTGTTCTTTCGGCCAGCCCTTTATTTCAGCAATAGCGATGACCGCTTCAATCAATGCTTTTGGGCCGCACACATAGATATGGGTACCAATTTTTGGTTCAGCCAGAATGCCATTAAGATCCAGTTTAATCGGCGGATCTTCTCTGCTGTAATACAAATGACCGTTATTACCGGCGAGCTCAACGACCTGCTGCTTAAAAGCCATATGCGCCCGGGT
>JAHZIU010000085.1 GCA_022601315.1 Betaproteobacteria bacterium | reverse complement strand
CCGGTTCAATTTGCCCAGTTCCTGTGCAGCAATGGCCATCATTAACGAATGTGACCAAAATTTCTGGTAATCGAATTCCTTACAAGCACCGTCCTGATGCTGGTCTATCAACGAAAACCCCATCGCCAGCCCTTTAACAGCTGTCAAACCCACACGAGAAACCGCATCAAATACCGATGATATAGCACGCGCACCTTTATTTGATAAGTTGGCTCGTTGAATCAGTCGTCCTGAAAGCGCCGGATCTGTTTGAATAAGTTTGGCAATATCGTTTATGGCCACATCTTCTTGTTGACATGCTTCCAATAAGGCAAGGGCCACACCTTTAGGACTAGGTAGCAGAGCGTTGATATTAAGGTGGTTAATGTCTGCTACTTTCATCTCATATCTCCATGGACTCAACTAACTAGATAGACCACTGCTTCGCACAAAGCGCATGAATCTCTCTTCCACTAATAGGCTTACTAAAGTAAAACCCTTGCAAGGTTTCACATCCTAAAAACTTCAGCGCCTGAGCCTGCCCCAATGTTTCGATACCTTCTGCAGTTAAGGAAAAACCGAGGTTCTTAGATAAAGAAACAATTGCCCGAACAATTGAAAGGCTGTCTTTATCGTCAAGCATGGTATTAATAAAAACACGATCTACTTTAATAGTATTAATAGGCAATTGCTTTAAATAGCTCATGGAAGAATAGCCCGTACCAAAATCATCTAACGCGATTTGAATTTCATGGTCACGTAAAGTTTTAAGTGTCTCTAAAGTTTCTTTACTGTATTCCATCAAAGCGCCTTCTGTAATTTCCAAAGTAAGTCTATTTGGTGGAAAATCTGTTTCAGCTAGAATATTCAGTACATTTTCAACCAAATCAGGGTTCTTAAACTGTATCGGTGAAAGGTTTACAGCTACTCGCAACTGCTGCCCATTATTCTGCCACTGAACTGCTTCGGTACAGGCTGTACGCAATACCCATTCCCCGATGGGAATAATTAAACCGTTTTCTTCTGCTAGTGGAATAAATTCGAGCGGTGAGATAGTACCTTGTTTAGGGTGCTGCCAGCGAATAAGCGCCTCTACTGATTGGATACAATCACTTGCTACGTCAAATAGCGGTTGATAGACCAGTTGCAATTCATTTTGCAGCATTGCATTACGTAGATCATTCTCCAGAGTCAATCTTTTTTCAGCCTGATTCGTTAGGGATTTACTGTAGAATTGGCAATTGTCCCGGCCTTCATTTTTTGCATGATACATCGCTATATCCGCATGCTTCACTAAGGTTTCAACATCCTCACCATCATCAGGATAAAGCGCTATACCAATACTCGCGGTAAGCACAACATCACGGCTTTCAAGCTGAAATGGATGCCGCATTGTTTCACGAATTCGGTGCGCTAGAATTAAAGCATCCTCCACGCATGGAAGGTTGGGAATGACCACTGTAAATTCATCGCCCCCGAGGCGAGCGAGTTCAATATCAAGCTCAGTTTCATAGCTACGCGAAACAAAATCAGAAGAACGAATGCTGTTTTTTATACGTTCAGCAGCCCCTTGTAGTATGACATCGCCTGTATTATGACCTATTGTGTCATTAATGCTCTTGAACCCATCCAAATCCAGAAAAAGCATTGCTAATTTAGTATTTGTGAATTTAGCGTGTTTAATTTCCCGTTTTAGACGCTCCATAAAGGACTGACGGTTGGGTAACCCGGTTAAATCATCAAAATAGGCAAGACGGAATATTTTACTCTCTGAATCTTTACGTTCAGTGATGTCGCGAACAAGGCAAAGCACTTCATGAGAATCAATAGCGACAACCCGACATTCATAGTGCCTGAATTCTTGACCTCCAAACTTAAGTTGGTATTCAAAATGCTCAGCTGTACCTTCTTTGCGTATTCGATTTATAGCGTCCAGATATATTTTCACAATCTCTTCAGGAAGAGATTGATTCAGTGCTTCTCCCTGTTTGGACTTAAACCAAACGGTATGGTCAGAAGAATGAACGCATGTGTTGCATGTATTGATGACTTTTCCATCATCATTCAAAATAAACATGGTATCTGGAATAGCGCTGAAAATTGCTTTATTGCGTGCATTCGCAACTTTAAGATCGAGCAAATCCTCATAAGCACGCTTTAAATACAACACGCGATAATGTATTAAGTGCCAATTTATTGGCTTCGCGATATAAGCCGTGGCGCCTACTTCAAAAGCACGATCGATCGATTGCGTATCATCCATTCCCGTAACCATGACAATCGGCAATTCATTCCCTGCTTTTTTGCGCAAGTATGTACAGACTTCATAACCATTTTTAAAGGGCATCTCTACATCAAGCATGACCATGTCCGCTGGATCTTCTTCAAACAAGCGAATGGCTTCTTCTCCATCACAAGCCAGCATTACACTAAAGCCCGCTTTATCTAATGCAGCTTGCATCAGATATCGGGCTGTTACATCATCATCGGCCAGTAGTACTTTAAATTTGTCTATCGCCATAACTACTTAAGCATTGCGCTAACTTCGGATATAACTTGTTGGTAATGTTGCAATATGTCTTGATGCAATGCTTTTGCCTGGGCTACTTCTCCGGCCCGTCCGTATATTTCTAATTGCTTGAATAATTCCGATGCCTTTTCCGCGCCAATATTAGCTGTACTGGACTTTAATGTGTGCGCAAGTCGCCGTATGCTTTCAGCATCTTCATTCATAATAGCGTCTCTAATCTCTTGCATATAACCCTCTGAGGAATCGAGAAAGGCACGCATTATCCTGCGGGTTATCGCATCCCCGCCTGTTGGATCAAGACTGCGAATCTGATCAAGCAGTGTCTGATTGAGCACGGAAACATTGTTTTCTTCAGGCGGCAATTCATCAGCATTGCTCGTTGTAGAATCCATAGAAATATCCTCCTTTTTTGGCAACCAGCGAATGATCACTTGCTCCAAGTGTTTAAATGTATAGGGCTTAGAAAGAAAATCATCCATTCCGGCTTCCAAGCAAGCTGTCCGGTCATTTTCTGAGGCATTGGCAGTTACCGCGATAATAGGTAAACGAGGATTATTCCCGAGCTGCTTGCGAATAAGCATGGTTGCTTCAAAACCATCCATTACAGGCATTTGGCAATCCATTAGGATAATGTCATAACGATTGCTACTGATCAGTTCAGCGGCCTCCCTGCCATTATTAGCGATATCTGTTTCCAGGCCAAGCTTTGTCAACATGGCAAGCGCTACTTCCTGATTAACGATATTATCTTCTGCCAACAGAATTTTGCCTTTTAAGTCTTTTACGGCTGGGAGGCTCGATTCCTTATTTTGTACTGTATTGGTAGCGGAATTATCATAATCAGACCTCATTACATCGTTAACTAATTCAAATAATTCCTGTTGACGAATCGGTTTATTTACGCAACGCATGATGCCGATATCTTGCCGCTCGAGCTGGCTGGCGTTACTATAAGTAGATGTTAGCATCATCATACGAATTTTGGTTAGGTTGGGATCCGTATGGATTTTCTCTGCCAACTGCAATCCATCCATTTTTGGCATATGCATATCTAGAATAGCGAGTTGAAACTGATCTCCACTTTCTTTTGCCTGTGCGATATAGTTTAAGGCCTGCATGGCGCTATCGGCACAAACGACGTTCATATGCCAACTTTGCAGCTGCAACATAAGAATTTCCCGGTTGGTCTGGTTATCGTCTACGACAAGGACTTTGATATCTCGCAGATCAGAAGAATTAGATAAGGTCTCATATTCTGTATTAGATTTTTCCATCCGCAGATCAATACAAAACTTGGATCCCTGCCCTGGTGCGCTCTCAACATGAATGCTGCCACCCATTAACTCAACCAGGCTTTCACAAATGGTGAGGCCAAGTCCTGTTCCTCCATATTGACGTGTTGTGGTGCCGTCTGCTTGCGAAAAATGCTTAAAAATCTTTTCGTGCTGCTCTGACGGAATACCGATACCAGTGTCCTCAACACATATATAGATATTCACCTGATCATCACTTTCTTCAATCAACCGAGTGCGGATAACAACTTCACCTTGAGCGGTAAACTTAATCGCATTATTCAATAAATTTGCAATAACCTGACGTAATCGGAAAGAATCACCTTTTACTAAAAAAGGCATATTAGCCGGCATAAATTGCGCAGCGAGCTCTAAATCTTTTTCATCAGCAGATTGCGCAAACATGACGAGCGTGTCTTCTACTAATTTAACCAAATCAAAATCGATTATTTCTAACTCTAGATGGCCTGATTCAATTTTAGAAAAATCTAAAATGTCATTAATGATTCCTAAAAGATGCCGGCCAGAACGCTGAACTGTTTCTGCGAAACGTTGCTGACTCGTATTTAACTGACTATTGAGTAACAGCTCCGTCATACCCAGAATCCCATTCATCGGGGTACGAATTTCATGACTCATAGTCGCCAGAAATTCGCTTTTTGCTTTGCTGGAAGACTCCGCTGCTTCTTTTGCAAATACCAATTCTTCGGTTCGTTTTGCGACTTCATCTTCTAGCTGATCGAGATGATTGGCCAGTTTGGTATCACGTTCCTCGATCATTTCCAGCATACTATTGAACCCTTTACCCAGTGTATTCAACTCAATAATATCGCTTGGTGCTGTACGCACTTTGTAATCAGCTTTGTTTGAAACATGCTCGATTACTTCTGATAGATCGTTAAGCGGATTGAGTACCGATTTATTCAGTCTTTGCAGCAAGAAATAGGCAATCACTATCGAGAAAATGGCGGCAGCAATCGTAATGACAATGTGCCAAAGTATCTGCCAATAAAGAGGAGACAAACTGATTTCCAGATAAAGGCCACCTAACAGCAGATCATTGAAGTATATAGGCTGGATAACCGTAACAAAATCGATACTCGTGTGATAACTCTCAGTAAGAGAAGCAATCGTTTCAGGAAGCGGATGATTATCTATCGCATAGTTTGCAAATTGCAATTTTTCATCATTATAAATAACTGCAGCTTGAATTTCCCGCGTATTACTGAGCGATTGCAATAGTGTCTGGGCCGTACTTGAGTCTTGAAACATCAATGCCGCAACGGCGTTCTCAGCCAATAACTTTGCAGTTGACTGGCTTGAGTCTATCAATGAAAAAAAACTTATTATGAAACTACTTAAGATAACCAGTATCGCAACAAAAAGTATTGCAGTACCTACTGTCATTAAGCTAATCTGCTGCAGCTTGACACGTAATGTCTTCATAGTAGCTGATGAACGGTCCATTGTTAAACTGCCTCACATGCTCAAAGGTTATCTACCACGGTTAGTTTTTTTAAAGCTGTAATTATTTAAGTCCGGCACAACAAACTGCCAATCAACACCAAATATCAAAGATGAACACTAATTACCAACCTTTACAAAACTGCCGTTCTGTTTGACCCAGGCTTCTCCAGTGAAGGCATCGCTAATTGTTGTGGCATCAGTAGCGAAACAATCATTAACCGCCTGACTCATATATGTCCCTGTAAAGAAATAGTTCACAGGCGGTGTTACTGAAATTCCTTCTAATGTGAAATCTGCCAATAGTGCGGAAAGGGCAGATGTGATATCAAAGCAAAGATCCGAGTTAACAACCTGATTTGCAGCTTCACTTGTTGCATTTATCGTGCAGTGCTTAATACTCGCTGTAGCGTCGACAATTGCCTGAAAAGGATTGGGTAACCCTGGAACAGTGGTTGTTATACCGTCCATTCTAGACGAAGTTACCGTATTACTGCTCAGCACAGAAATGCCACTTGCAATTGTTTGTTGCGGTACTTGGCAGATACTGGTGGTATTAAGGTCAGGAACTGAAACACACTGACCATTTGTAGTAACAGATATGACATTGCCACTCTGACTATAAGAAATACCAGCAGGGGTGTTTGTGGTATCACATGCGGCGATATCACCGTTACCACCAGAATTTGAGATTTGACCAAGCAAGTTGGGAAGATTATCAATAAATGTCGGATTATTTCCCCAGATACCGCCAAGCCCATAAACGCCATTGTCATTTTGATTTACACCGACATAAATATCAGTCTCTGGATAATGTCGAAATAAAAAAGGTTCGATATTTTGTGTGGCCTGATTACTCGGGAAAAACTGAGGAAAAGTCTTTTCAGCCCAGTTGAGCAATGTTTCTGCATCAGTTGCAGTATCACTAAAAGCAGAATGCATATTACTCATCAGAAACAATGAACCAATCGACAGAACCAGTAATTTTATGCGCTGTTTCATTTTAATAATCTCCCGTCATTTCAATAGAATAGATGTTTGCATAATCAAATGGGCATGCGATTAAAAATCGCAAAAATGGTTTATGCTATATTCGCATTGAATGTAT
>JAHZIU010000424.1 GCA_022601315.1 Betaproteobacteria bacterium | reverse complement strand
GCTGATGTCTACGCCCCAATCTCAGGAGAAGTGATCGCTGTCAATTCTGAGCTGGAATCCGAGCCAGAAAAAATTAACCAGGATGCATATAACGCTTGGTTATTTAAACTAAAACCATCTGATTCGTCTGAACTGGATGGCTTGCTTGATGCTAGCGGCTATCAGACATTACTAGAAAATGAACAACACTAAACCAGATAATTTATGCTGATATAACTAGCACAAACTTATTTGTTCTCATTAAATTACTTTAAGATTTATTTATTACCATCATGCCGTTTATACCACATACCAAAGAAGATATTGCAGAAATGCTTGCCAGTATTGGCGCAAGTACGATTGAAGAGCTTTTTGATGAAATTCCAAAAGATCTAATCAGTGGTGAATTAACGGGCGTTCCGCCGGGCTTAAGCGAGATGGAAATTTCCAGACTCATGATGGAACGGGCAAATGCTGATGGACTTTTCCAGAATTTTATTGGTGCGGGCGCTTATGAGCATCATATACCAGCAGCTGTATGGCAAATTACAACGCGTGGCGAGTTTTACTCTTCTTATACGCCCTATCAAGCAGAAGCCAGCCAAGGTACCTTACAATTACTGTATGAATACCAAACAATGATGGCTTCACTCACTGGCATGGATGTTTCCAATGCCAGCATGTATGATGGCGCAACCGCATTGGCTGAAGCAGCCTTAATGGCAGTGCGCTCACACAAATCATCACGCCGCATTCTGATTCCCAAAACGGTTCACCCTGTTTATCGTAAAGTGGTTCGCGCTATTGTCAGCAATCAAAAAATTGACGTAGTTGAACTACCCTTTTGTGAAGAATCAGGTCAGGTCTTACCAGAATCCTTAGATGAATTCTACAAAGAAGATTTTGCCGCACTGGTTATTCCGCAGCCAAATTTCTTTGGTGTCCTGGAACAGGTCGATGAATTAACTGATTGGGCGCACAGCAAAAATGCACTGGCCATTGGTGTTGTTAACCCAACAGCATTAGCACTACTCACACCACCCGGCGAATGGGGAAGCAAAGGCGCCGATATCGCAGTAGGCGAAGGGCAGCCATTGGGCATTCCACTCTCCAGCGGTGGACCCTACTTTGGTTTCATGGCTTGCAAAACCAATTTGTTGCGACAAATTCCTGGACGTATTATTGGGCGCACCCATGACTTGGATAATAAGCCTGGATTTGTACTCACATTACAAGCACGTGAACAACATATTCGCCGATCCAAAGCCACATCCAACATCTGCACCAACCAAGGTTTAATGGTTACCGCCGCAACAATTTATATGGCTTTACTGGGGCCTGAAGGTTTACGCAGAGTCGCCGCACAATCCCATGCCAACACACTCAATCTAGTTGAAAAACTGGAAAAAATTAATGGCGTAAAACGAACTTTCAGTGGACCGATTTTCCATGAAGCGGCACTAACATTGCCAACATCCGCAAAAGAAGTTTTGCTAAAACTAAAAGAAAAAGGTGTACTGGCTGGCTTGAATTTACAAGAATATTACCCGGATATCGGTAACACTCTACTTGTGTGCGCCACAGAAACCAAAACCGCTGCTGATTTACAAAACTATGCTGACCTGCTTGCAGAATCGCTCAGCTAATTAAGCACAAATTATTTTATTAATTATTAAGGAATCATTATGGTCACTCACTTAGGTAATCCAATAAAAGTAGACGGTGTTTTCCCGAAAGCCGGTCAAAAAGCACCACTATTTTCACTAGTCAATCGAGATTTGATTGACACCACACTCGCAGATTTTACCGGCAAAAAAAAGGTACTCAATATTGTTCCAAGTCTGGACACCCCAGTTTGCGCCCTGTCCACCCGTAAATTTAACGAGCAAGCCAGTAATATGGACAACACAGTCGTGCTTATCATAGCTGCTGATCTACCTTTTGCCATGAGCCGTTTCTGTGACACAGAAAACCTGGATAAAGTAGTGACATTATCCACCATGCGTGGCGCTAATTTTATGCAGGATTATGGTGTCGCCATTGTAGAAGGCCCTTTTGCTGGCATAACAGCACGTGCAGTAATCGTATTGGATGAAACAGACACGATTATCCATGCGGAGCTAGTACCAGAAATTGCGGATGAACCTAATTACGATGCAGCTTTAGCTGCTTTAAAATAAACAACACTAACGCCAATAGATCATGCTGATATTTGAACACTCGCGCCCAGGGCGTGTTAATTATTCTCAGTCTCCGCTAACAGCTGCAAGTACCAGCAACATACCAAAAAACTTGCAGCGCAAAACGCCACCATTGCTCCCAGAAGTCTCTGAGATGGATACCGTTCGTCATTACACGCGATTATCACAAAAGAATTTTTCTATCGATACTGAGTTCTATCCGCTAGGCTCATGTACCATGAAATATAATCCGCGTGCATGTAATTCATTGGCCATGCTCCCACAATTTACGGCCAGGCATCCGTTAGCACCTGAGAACACCGGCCAGGGTTATCTGGCTTGCATGTATGAACTACAGGAAATATTAAAAGAGGTCACAGGTATGGCAGGCGTCAGCCTGACACCGATGGCAGGCGCCCAAGGTGAGCTGATTGGTGTCATGATGATTCGTGCTTATCATGAGTCACGTGGTGATTACGCACGTAATGAAATTATCGTACCGGATGCAGCCCATGGGACCAATCCCGCAACCGCTGTTATGTGCGGTTTCAAAGTGGTTGAAATCGCGACCGACAAAGAAGGGAATGTGGACATGGCGGCTTTAGAGGCAGCTGTCAGTCCTAAAACTGCAGGTTTAATGCTGACCAACCCATCTACACTCGGTGTTTTCGAAAAAAATGTTTCAGAAATGAGCCGGATGGTTCATCAAGCGGGTGGCTTATTGTACTACGATGGTGCAAACTTAAACGCAGTACTTGGAAAAGTCAAACCTGGTGATATGGGTTTTGATGTGATTCATATAAATTTGCACAAAACATTCTCTACCCCGCACGGTGGTGGTGGCCCCGGCTCTGCACCCGTTGGTGTTGCAGAACGTTTATTGCCTTTTATTCCCGTACCCATTGTCGCACATGAGAATGGCACGTATCGCTGGATCACTGAAAAAGAAAAACCACAGTCAATTGGTCGACTGTCTGCACATATGGGTAATGCTGGCGTCTTGTTACGTGCCTATATCTATGTCCGCTTACTCGGTATGGAAGGCATGCATCGGGTGGCTGAATTCGCTACTTTGAATGCAAATTACCTCATGGCAGAACTACGCAAGGCAGGATTTGAAATTGCATATCCAACCCGTCGCGCCAGCCATGAATTCATCGTAACCCTTAGAGACATTAAGGACAAAACCGGCGTGACCGCTATGAATTTGGCAAAACGATTACTGGATAAAGGTTATCATGCGCCGACCACTTATTTCCCTATGCTGGTACCTGAATGCTTACTGATTGAACCAGCGGAAACTGAGTCGAAGGAAACATTGGATGCATTTGTAGTGGCCATGAAAGAAATCCTGACTGAAATTCAGGAACAACCCGATATGGTAAAAGGCGCGCCACACGAAATGCCATTAAGGAAACTGGATGATGTAAAAGCAGCACGTGAACTGGATTTATCCTGGAAACCGAAATCTTAAAAATACCCCAATACAATAAATAAATTTAAAAAGGAAATATGTGCGCACACTAATTTGTGGTTCCATAGCCTACGATAATATTATGGTCTTTCCAGATCATTTTAAAAATCATATTCTCCCAGAGAAGATACACGTTTTGAACGTCGCGTTTCTGGTGCCGGATATGCGCCGTGAATTTGGTGGTTGCGCAAGTAATATTGCTTATAACTTAAAAATGCTTGGGGGCGACCCACTTATGATGGCCACGATTGGTGATGATCATGAGCCTTATTCTTATCGTTTCGATAAATTGGGACTAGCGCAGACACATGTACGGCATGTAAAAGATACTTTTTCTGCACAAGCTTTTATTACCACTGATCTGGATGACAATCAAATCACGGCTTTTCATCCAGGGGCTATGAATTTTTCTCATCAAAATTCTGTTAAGGACGCAACTGATATTGGCTTGGGCATTATTGCGCCGGATGGTCGCGATGGCATGATACTGCATGCACGTGAATTCCATGAAATGGGAGTCCCTTTTATTTTTGATCCCGGCCAAGGCCTACCGATGTACAACGGTGAAGAGCTGCTTGATTTCGTTAATAAAGCGGAATATATCGCCGTTAATGACTACGAAGGTCAATTATTACAAGAACGCACTGGATGTACGCTGGAGGATCTGGCCAATAAAGTAACAGCATTAATTATTACTTTAGGCGCTCAAGGCTCTATTATTTATACGGATGGCAAGCAAATTGAAATTCCATGTGTGGAATCCAAAGAAATTATTGATCCAACCGGCTGTGGCGACGCCTATCGTGCAGGGTTGCTGTATGGCATCGCAAATAATATGGATTGGCAAACAACCGGGCAACTTGGATCATTGATCGGCGCAATTAAAATTGCACACCGAGGCGGACAAAATCATCATTTCAGCCGAGATGAAATTGATCAACTTTATTTTGAAAAATTTGGTAATCGCATTTTTTAAACTACTACGTTAAGCATAGCGCAGATGCTCCGTTCACCGACTATCTATGCGCCACCTTACTAATCACGTAACGAAATTTACCCGATTTCTCGGGCGGAATTTGATCGACTTGCTCAACGATTATTGATACTGATTGACCAAGCCTGCCTTTGAAAT